>JAQCBQ010000111.1 GCA_027621385.1 Bacteroidota bacterium
CCAATGGCATCATTCAAAGCTGTTCCTCCGTTTGGGTTGTAGTCTGCCGTGCGCAGTTCGGGCATGCTGCTGGCCGGCGAAAATCCAAAGTTGTGGTACACCTCCGAGTTAAACACCGTAAGCGCTGCGTAAAAATGCTGTTCAGG
The DNA here is from genome assembly GCA_027621385.1 of Bacteroidota bacterium. Taxonomy (GTDB): domain Bacteria; phylum Bacteroidota; class Bacteroidia; order CAIKAF01; family CAIKAF01; genus CAIKAF01. The sequence continues at coordinate 147 of JAQCBQ010000111.1, forward strand.
ATGCGCCTCTTGAACTTCACGTAGGGCTTTCAATTGAGCATTGAATAAATCTACGGTTTGCACGCGCACGTCCGACATTGAACCACTCTGGTCCAAAACAAAATGATAAACGGTTTTTGAATTTTTCATAAATGAGAGTTTTAATTTGTTGAATCAAAAGTCCAACATCTCTCATTCAATGAGCAATCTTTGCAACCTTGCAAGCCTTAAAACCGGCTTAGCACATTCCGTACAGATTGGATGTAACTGCCTGCAAATAAATTGACATGCACCAATAAGGGGTAGAGGTTGCAGATGGCCACCCGATCTTCCCAACCGGGTTCAAGGGCCCATTCTTCCGCATAACCGGAATAAAAGGCAGGATCAAAGCCTCCGAACAATCTGCTCATGGCCAAATCCATTTCCCGGTGACCGTAGTAAACGGCCGGGTCAAAAATAACGGCATCTCCGCTCAAATCAGAAATAAAATTACCTCCCCACAAATCGCCATGCAGCAACGATGGTTTTTCAACGGGGAAAATTTCTTGCAGTTTAGCACCCAGGCGATCCAATTGCTTTACCAGTTCTAAATCGGCTTTCCCTGAATCAACGGCCCTTTTAACCATTGGGGCTAAGCGGCATTCATAAAAAAAGCTGGCCCAATCGGAACTGGGGGTATTTACCTGTGGTATGGATGAAATAAAATTATTGTAATCCAGTCCAAAAGCCGTGCCTTCGGTGCGGTGCAGGCGCGCCAGTTGGGCGCCAAATTCCGGCCAAAAATCATAATGGGGTGTACCACGATCAATCATTTCCATCACCAATATTTCCTGGCCTTCGGCTTCAATGACGCCGTACACTGTGGGCACACGCACGGCATTGGCCGAACGCAGCAAATCCAACCCTTGCCGCTCCAACTTAAACATATTGGGATGCTGGCTTGCCCGATTGTGCTTAATGAAGAAAGCTCCCTGATCGGTTTCTACCACTTCGGTTGAATTGACAGAGCCGCCGTTTAAGGCCCGAATAGAGGCCACATTCACTGGAAATTTCAGAGCTTCTTCCAGCAATTGCTGTACGGCATATTTTAGTGGGTGTTGATTCATGACATTTATTTGTGCAAAAATGAGAAATATTTGTAGTTTTGCGACCTCATTTAACAAAATGGGGCATTAGCTCAGCTGGCTAGAGCGCTACAATGGCATTGTAGAGGTCATCGGTTCGACTCCGTTATGCTCCACCTAACAAAAGTCAAACTTCGGTTTGGCTTTTTTTTTGCTCTTTCCAAACGTAAATATCGGCAGAAAAGAGCAGAAATACCAGTTGAATTGTGGGGCGGCTGACGGGCTTTCAGGGGTAGTCCGCGGCGCAAGGTGGCCGCTGCAGCCGGCTTTCGGTGGCTCCCAAGGTCGCCTCCGCGCCTGGCGCAGCGGGCACCTTCCGCCTTGCGGGCAACCCTCTTCAATCCCTGCCGCGGGCCAACTCAAAATAAACTATGGTGTGCTGCAGCCTACAGGTTTAAGCGTTTAAACACCACATCGGGTATGTTCCGAATCAGCAGCATGATGAGGCTCCACACCGGCAACACATACACCGTTCCCCTACCCTTCTTCATTCCTTTAATGATGGCTGAGGCCACCTGCTGTGGAGACGCGGTTAAAGGCCCCGGTAACGGAAGCCCCGCGGTCATTTTACTGCGTATAAACCCTGGCTTTACTGTCATTACATGTATTCCATGGCTGAATCCGGCATTTCGCAATCCGTCCAAATAGGTAGAGAATCCGGCCTTGGCAGCTCCATACAGAAAATTGGATTTTCTCCCCCGCTCTCCGGCCACCGATGAAATTCCAACCAAAACACCCTTTACTTGCTTTTCAATCATGGCATGCATCACAGCATTCATCAGCAGCACTGCGGCAGAAAAGTTCACCTTAAGAATGCGGGCGGCATCCTTGGGATCGTCCAATCGATCGGGATTGCCTAAGTAACCCATAGCCACATGCACTTCATCAGGGATGCCAGGCAGCTGAGCCATAAGATCCTCTGCCGAGTGCAGTTCGGCATCGTACACGAATCCAAGGGCTTCAACCTGATACCGAACTTTTAAATCGGCCAGAAGGGGCTGTAGGGCTTCCTGGCTGCGCGCAGTTAACCATAAAATGTGCCCGCGTTCTGCCCGTAAACGCGATAGCGCTTGAGCTACATCCGATCCGGCTCCGATGACCAATATCTTTTTTTTCATGCGTGAATGCCTAAACGTTGAGACTGTAAACTTTGAAACTTCCCTGTGGGATCTAGGGCTTTAATTTTTTCCATGAATTCCTGAGCCATGGGATACGTGCGGCGAAAGAAATCCGGGTTCATACGTACATCTTTCGTTAAATAAAGCCGCCCTCCATACCGCTCTACAACCCCATCCAATTCATTTAAAAAGGGCCATAGGGAAGCCGAAATTCCAAAATCCAGAGTCAGGGTAAATCCCGCCTTGGGGAACCGCAAATAATTTTCCGACTGCTCACCGAAAATTTTCAATACCGTTAAAAAGGAGCTCATTTTTCGCTTGGCCAACAGCTCTAAAACCTCTTGAAGCCCTTTCCGTGCATCGGCGTGGGGAATAACCAATTGATATTGAGTGAACCCACGCTTTCCATAGATTCGATTCCAGCCCAACACTTTATCTAAGGGGTAATAAAAGGGTTCATAATGCACCACCGAATCGCGACTGCCTTTGGGGTGTTTATGAAAGTAAACTTGATTAAAGGCCTGAACGGTAAATCGATTCAAGGTAAACGAAGGCATGTCTATGGGAAAGGGAATCCCTTTGGTAGAATGGACTTTCAGGGGGTTCAATGATTGTGCCTGTGTCAATTCCGATTGCTTTGCCGATTCTCCCAGCATTAAAATAGACCGTCCGAAGGCCCTTCCTCCGGCCATGCAATCCAGCCAAGCCACCGAATTGGTCCAATGCCCATACGCTTCTAAACCGGCCATGGTTTCATCTAAATTTTCACACCGAAGCGTGTGTTGGCGAATGTAGGCGGTTTCAATGGGTTTCAAATAAAATGCCAGGGCCTTAATGATTCCGGTTAGCCCCATTCCTCCAAGGGTTAAATAAAACAGTTCGGTGTTTTCTGTGCGGCTGCAACGGCAAATTTCACCGCTTGCTGTCAGCAAATCAAACCAACGAACATGGTCGGAAAAGCTACCCTCGGCATGGTGGTTTTTTCCATGCACATCGCTGGCCAAGGCTCCCCCGGCGGTTACAAATCGAGTTCCAGGAGTTACCGGCAAAAACCATCCGCGGGGAACACATACCTGAAGAATTTCGTCGAAGGTAAGTCCGGCTTCAACGGTTAAAAGACCTGATTCCGCATCGAAATCCAGAAAATGATTCAGGCTTCGTGTATCGACAATGTGCGTTGAAAGAGCGCTATCGCCATAACAACGCCCCATCCCTCTGGCAATTTGAGGCGATTCCGTTTGTAGGGGCCAAGGGCGAACATCGGCTTCAATCCGAGGATAATTCCCCCAATTGCTAATTTTGGTCAGGGCGCTCATTGGTGTACCCATTGACCGGAGTATAAAATAACCACAAAACTCAGCATCCAACCCAGCAGAACAATCTGAATGGTACGGTCGCGCAATAGAATTTGGGTGGGGTTGCCGGATCGTTCATACACCAAAGTCAGTTGCAAATACCGCATCAGGCCCATAATCACAAACAATCCGGTCAAATACAACTTATCAGTTCCCATGCGTTGAATCACTTCGGTGGAAAGGGTGTACATTAAATAGGCCACTACGATTACACCCGACATCAAGGTCATGGCTGCATTCACAAAATCCAGGTTGTAGCCTTCCATGGATTTTCGCATCACCTTACCTGAATCTCGGTGAATCACCAAATCATCTCGACGTTTGGCAAGGGCTAAGAACAAGGCCAACAAAAAGGTCATTACAATAATCCAGTGCGAAACCGCCACCTCGCCCAATACGCCTCCGCTTACTACCCGTAAAACAAATCCGGTAGCAATCATACTCACATCGATGATTGGCATGTGTTTTAAGCCCATAGAATAGGCCAAATTCATCGCGACATACCCGATTAATACATATAAAAACAAGGTATTCAAAACCGCTGCAATCACAAGACCAGAGCTCAACAGCATAAAGGCAAGCCCTAGGCCCAAACGGGTAGAAACCTGGCCCGAGGCAAAAGGTCTGTGCTGTTTAACCGGATGTTGCCGATCTTCTTCAACATCCCGAACATCGTTGATGATGTAAATGGAGGAAGCCGATAAACCAAAAGCTAAAAAACCAGAAAGGCATAAGAGCAGGGCATCCCAATCGCCAACGTGACCGCTGAAAAACAGAGGCAGGAACAAAAACAGGTTTTTGGTCCAATGCGAAAGGCGAAGTAATTTGATTAAAGGCATGGACAAGAATTTTGTACTTTTGTATTCTAAGTATTGCAAAGGTGAGAAAAATACTGGTTACGGGGATTGGTGGATTTATTGGTTTTCATGTCAGTAAGCTGTTGGCCAACGACAAAAATCTGGAGGTGTATGGCATCGACGTGCTGAACGATTACTACGACCCCGAGTTGAAAAAAAACCGCCTTTTGCATTTGGGGTTTGACGCTGCAGGGATTGAGTCTGGTGCCGAAATTCAAAGTGCTACCCTTCCCATTCGATTCAAAAAAATAAATTTGGCCGACAAAGCCGCCCTGTTGGAGGTGTTTGAATCTTTTCAGCCCGATGGAGTGGTTCATTTGGCGGCCCAAGCCGGAGTGCGTTATTCATTAACGCATCCGGAAGTGTATATGGAGTCGAACATGACGGCTTTTCTGAACATGTTGGAGGCCTGTCGATTTCATGCCATCCAACATTTGGTGTATGCCAGCTCCAGTTCCGTGTATGGGTTAAATGGGGAAATTCCCTTTTCGGTGAAAAAGGGAACCAATCATCCTGTGTCCCTGTATGCTGCGACGAAAAAAAGCAATGAGCTTATGGCGCATTGCTACAGTCATTTGTATCAAATTCCCACGACAGGTTTGCGGTTTTTCACCGTTTATGGTCCTTGGGGCCGGCCCGATATGGCTTTGTTTTTATTTACTAAGGCCATTTTAGAGGGAAAAGCCATTGACGTGTACAACCACGGAAAGATGCGGCGCGATTTCACCTACATTGACGACATTGTTCAGGGCATTTACAGTGTATTGATGAAACCTGCTGCTCCTTCATCCGAATTTAATCCGCTGCGGCCAAAACCAGATGCCTCATCTGCTCCTTACCGGGTTTTGAACATTGGGCATAGCAAACCCGTGGAATTGATGGATTTTGTGCATGAGATTGAGCGGCAGCTGGGTAAAAAGGCCGAGTTGAATTTAATGCCTCTGCAGCCGGGAGATGTATTGACCTCGTATGCCGATGTAACCGAATTGGTCAACGAATATGGATATCGCCCTTCCACTTCCATTGAGGTGGGAGTGGAACGATTTATTCGCTGGTATCGGGACTATTATAAAGTTTAGTTGAGAGTTGGGCCTTGAGGCCCTGCGGCAGGGATTGACGAGGCTAGCCCACAGCCTAAAAGCGGATGGCGTTTGAGGCCAAAAAGAGCGACCTTGGGAGCTCCTTTTTGGCGCCAAACGCCCCGCTTATAGGCGAGGACTAGCCCGGAAAGCCCTAAAGCCGCCCCCACGTCTCTAAAAAAGCAATCGGTTTTATACCTTTGAACTAGGAATCGTGTACTATGGCAGATAAAAAAAACCCGGAATCGTTGCCCTTCAATGACTTTGCAAAGGAGCCACAATGGGCGGAATTGACAGCGGCAGAGGCTAAATTGATGAAATTGGAGGCTGAATTGGAGCAAATGGAAACCGGATTTGTACTGGTGGGATTTTTTAAATTGAGAAGAAAAAAGAGGGATTTTCTAATTAAAGAACAGGAACAGTTCGAGAATTTGGATGCGTTTTTACGGAAACACCACAAGCCCTATAAGGCGTTGGCCGAGCAGAATCTGGAGACCCTAGCTGAAAAGGGATTGAAGTTTAAAGTAAAGCCCAGTCGATTTGCCTTGACCGGTGAATATGCCAATCATTTTTTTGGCCGGCTATCCTCCAATGGACATAGCCAGGTTAAAACCATTGAAATACGCGGATCGGGCGCGTTTATGGAGCCCAGTGTGTATCCTGCGGAAATGACTGGAAAAATTGATCATTGGGGAAACATCCGACTCAAAACAGATACCTTAACCCGCGGTTTAAAGGCCATGTTGCCTAAGCGCTATGTTGGGAACATTGATGCCAACGGGAAAATAAAGCTGAAAATGGATAAAACAGATTGGTTGTTGAGCTATATGGGCTGGAAAACCATTCAAAGCCTGGAAGCCGTTCACTTTGTGGGAAATAAGAAAGCACGTTTATCCTTTTCTGCCAACAAGGATGCTATGTATGCTCAACTTCAAGGCCTGAAGAAAAAAATCAGAACGGAACTTTCATAAGGTTGAAACCAGGAGCGTGATGGAATCCTGAGGCCACTTTGTGAACATTGCGGTTCCCTTTGCGGTCTTTGTGTTAAAAATTGGCAGGGATGCCTTGACGTTTTTTTTACCTCAAAGGGCGCAAAGTCGGCGCAAGGGGCACGGAGGAGTTGTCGTTTAGAAAGCGAGTTCCACAGCACTCAAAAAATCAGGCCAATATCTAGCCTCAATCCAATTCCTCTTCGGGTTCAGTGCCTCGAATTTTCTTGAGCAACTCCTTTTTCCATTCTTTTTCCGCCAGCTGAATTCTAAGCATTTTTTTGGCTCCCAGCTTTTTTCGGCCGGCCTCCAATACGGCTTTTCGGGCGGCAACGGCCTGCTCGGCACGGGCCATTCGATCGCTTAGAATAGCATTGGCCTGATCTTCTGTCATCGATTCAATTGAAGTTTGACTTAATCGTGCAGCAGCGGTTTTAGCATTCTCTGCACGGGGGGCATCTGCCCGCATGGATTTTCGATGACTTTGCTGCAATTCCTCCCAAACCAGCATGTCTTCGTTGCTGAGTCCTGCTTCGCGTTGGATAAAGCTGCGCTTTTGATTTCTTAATTCCTTAAACCGGCCCTGGGCAGGTTGAGCAAAGATGGATAAGGTTGAAAAGAGGCCGATGCCGGCAAAAATTAAAAGGTGGGTTCTCATGGTATTGGGGTTATTGGGTGATAAAAAGTTCGTATTCATTCAAAAGATCGGTATGCCCTTCTTCTCCGGTAAGAGCCACAAGCAAATCCGATTCCGACACAAATTCTTCGGTTAATAAGTACTCCTCGACAGATTCTAAGGCGCTGATAGGCTGATTAATAGGAGGTTCAGGTTTCATATACCAAAGTACAAATGCCGAAATCAGAAGCGCAATTCCAGCCGCAGCGGAAAACAACCAGCCAGAAATTGGGCGGCCAACAGCGTACTGTTTCGACTGATTCATGCGTGCAATCACAGCATTGCTTAATTGCTCGCAATACCCTTCCGGCATCAGGTATTCCGGAATCAGTTCTGGGATGTGAGGCTTTTTGTTCATGGGCTGGTAACATTTAGTGTTCTTAATCCAGAAATGGTTTAATCATGCAGAGAAAAAAAATGTTCGATTTTTTTTCTTGCATGGTGGTATTGGGCTTTGGCATTCCCTTCCGAACATTGGATGAACGAAGCAATTTGGTTAAAAGGCATGGATTCAAAATACCTCAAAACAAACACCAGGCGCTGTTTGGGTGGTAGTTCTGCCAGAGATTGCAACAGCAACAATTGGGGATTCCTGGTTGAGTCCAATTCCTGACCGCCATGGCTCAACTCCATCTTTTCATCCCTAGTAATCCGACCTTCCTGCTGTATATATTTCCAGGCCGTTCTTAGGGCAATTCTATGCAACCACGTACTAAGAGAAGATTCCTGTCTGAATTTGGAAATCCCTTTCCAAGCAAAAATAAATACCCGTTGCAGCACCTCGTCAGTAGCCGCTTGAGAGCCAACAATAGGGCGAATTAATGCGAACAATTTGGGTGTATGCGTTTGAATAAGTGCATGCATACCTTGATTTTCATCAAGGGCAAAAGCGGCAATTATTTCCGAATCGGTCATACCTTATAGTTCCAGCATGGCCAGAAAGGTTTAATTGCGGGTCCAAACTTTTCCTTTGGAATTCATGGCGGGCAAAAGAGAGTCATCGCCGTGTGGTGTTTTGATTAAGAGCCACAACGTATCGTTTTTCCAGATGCTATCGCGCACCATTGGAATTGCTCCCGATGCTGTAGGCGTTGGAGTGTCGTGCTGATGACCGGCTGAGTGGGCGCTTTTTC
>JAQCBQ010000112.1 GCA_027621385.1 Bacteroidota bacterium
GCAACAACCGGCCAGTTCTGCCATCTGAAATCAATTCCCGGTTTCCGCCGGCATCCAGCGCAACTACCGAAAGGCCGGAGGCCATGGCTTCAATTAAAACCAGGCCGAAGGGTTCTTCCCAAGCGGTGTGCAAATACAGGTCGGCTTCTTTATACTGCCGTTCTATGTCGGTGATGTTGCCTAAAAAAATTACCTTTTCGGTTAAGCCCAGGGTTCGAACCTGTTCCTGGACTTCGTCTTTCAGGGGGCCATCACCGGCCAAGGTTAGCTGGGCGTCCAGGCCTAGGATTAGCAATTCCTGCAAAACCAGTACCGCCAATTTTTGGTTTTTTTTGGGGACGAAACTGCCTACGTTGATGAGGCGGAGAGGGCTTCCGGGAATCCATTCCGCGCGCTGGGGATGGGAAAACCGAGTTAGGGGAATGGCGTTTTTTAAGAGTGCAATGCGGGAATGCATAGCAGAGGGGAGAACGGTTTTCAGGTAGGCCTGGGTGTCTTCGGAGATGGCCAGGAAGTGGTTGTTGGTTTTGCGGAAGGATGCCAATAGCGTGGTGCGGGTTTTCCTTTGTATCCAATCCGATTTTTTAACGAAACCCAAGGGGCGTTTCAGTTGCCGCATGTTGTCGTGCATGGTTGAGATGTTGGCCCAGGTTGATGGGCGGAACAGGCCTCGAACCAGCTCCGACTCAAACAAATGAGCATGAAGAATGTCCGGGTTAAAAGAAGCAATGGCTGATTCCAATTTGTGAATCTGATACTCAGGGGGCCCCAACAATCGAAGCCGAACTTGAGCAGGAACATAGAAACACTGGTTAAGATCGGTTGCATTGTAATCTGCTACCGGCTGGAAATAAAAAATTCTTGACTCTATCCCCGGCCTGTGATTCAATTCGGAATTGATGTTCAAGGTTAAGCGCTCTGCCCCTCCTTGACTCAACTGCGGAATGATATGGGCTACCCGTTGTATCATTTGTTCTTAGCTAAGGCCAATTGATATTGATAAACCACAGCTGAAATCGTTTTTGCAAAGTCAAATTCTGCAGCAACTTTTGTGGCTTCCGCCGATGCCGGATTTAACAAATCAGGTTTTTGGTACCATTCTAATATGGCATCGGCAAGGCTTTCTGCATCGGCATCTTTTGGGAGCAATCGGGTCACCATTGTGTTGACTAAAACCTCACGATTGCCTCCAGCATCTAACGCAATAACGGGAAGCCCGGCGGCCATGGCTTCAATTAAGACCAATCCAAAAGATTCAGAGGTAGATGCATGAACATATAAATGATGTTGGGCGTATTCCGGCTGCAATTGGTGAACAACTCCTTTAAAATGAATCCACTTGGAAATCTGAAGTTCCGTGGCCAATGCTTTACATGCCTCGAATTCTTGGCCTTCCCCTAAAAAAGTCAATTCTACATGCACCCCCTTTTGGCGCAAGTTAAAAACCGCCTTAATTAGGTTTGCCTGGCCTTTGAAGGGCCTGAAACTTCCAACATTTATCAATCTCAATGGTGCTGTTTCAGAAAAAGCAACTGGAAATAGCCGTTCTTGAACTAGAAAATCAGAGGTTGGAACTCCATTGTATATGAGTTCAACCCGTTTGGCCAGTTTTTCGGGAAGTACCCGTTTTAAATACGCTGAAGTGTCTTTTGAGACGGCCAAAAACCGATTGTTGGATTTGCTGTAGAAGGATAATGCCAGATGTCTTTCCCACCATGCGGCTGGAATAGTCTGCCATCTCTTACTCCAAATGGAGTCCAATTGCTTCATGTTGTCATGAATTGTTGAAAAATATTGAACCCCCTCAAAAACAGGCACTCTACCAACCAATTCAGCCTGAAACAAATGAGAATGAATAATGTCGGGATTAAATTCCCGAACAAACGCTTCAAACGGCTTCAATTTCCGCTTATTAATTCTGCCAATTCCCAATTCAACTTCAACAGAAATCTTTTGGGTTAGGGGAACAAATGAAGCATCAAATTGAAAAATGGGCTCCCAATATACCAACACACTTGTTATTCCGGGCTGGGAATTTAATCCTGAAACCAGATTCAGAGCAAACTGCTCAGCCCCCCCCTTTATCAACTTAGGAATAACATGCAATACCCGCATCTGACATGAAATAACGTTACCTTTAGGCCAATCCTTGAACGGCGTTGATGCAAAGGTCTTATTTTTCTGCTATTTGGGCTCTCTTTGGTGCATTGTTTCTGTTCTGTCATGAAACCCAAGGCCAATTCCGCCGAACCTATCAGGCCTCCTTTTTTGCCGATATCATCCCCGAAGGCTACAGCTTAATCAAGGTGAAAAAAGCAGGCATTGACCCCAAGCTGGGCCAAGGCCTGATTCTTCTGGAACAGCTCTCAGGACCAAAAATTCGTTCTAAAAAAATCGGCGTTTCTCAGTTCCTGATGGCCCCCGCTTGCGACGGCAGCCGCGGAGAGCTAGCTCCCTTTCGAATGATTAACGACACCGCTTATGTGCTGGTAAAATCTCTGGGTAAAGGGAAATTGGGACTGCCCGCTCCCGACAATGGCATTATGTATGCCTCGGCCGGTTGGGTGGCCTGGGGTTTTTTACATCCGGCTCTGCCCATTTATGTTTCGGAACGGCTGTTCCGCTCTACTTTTTTGTCCGGATGGAATGCCCTGACCCATTCAAAATCAGGACTCCCCGAATGGACCGAAGCACAAAACCTCTTGGGCCAACAATTGCTGCCCCTGTTGCAAAAACCACCGGCTCCCATGGGCGGCGCGCTAGACACCCTCCATTTTCAACAAAGTTATGCCCTGGAATGGGTGGCCTTGCTTCAAATTCCCATCACGAAAGAGCTGTTGTATCCCTTTTGGGAAAGCCAGCACGACAAGCACCGTTTATCGGCCATCAAGGCCGCCGCAGGACTTCCGCCTAAACAGGCCGCTGCTTTTTGGATCGATGGACTGCTCGACCCAAACTGGAAACCGTACGAACAACTGTTGGCTTTGCAAGGATTAATTCAACTAAACGCGCCGCTGCCAAGCCCGGAATCCCTATCTAGGATGCGTGCAACACTCAGCCATAACCCCACCCGCCTCCCACTGTTGATAGAAGATCTCCGCTTCTGTTCTTCCTACCCCTCACTGCAATCTCTGCTAGAAAAATGGGTTCAATTGCACCCTCATTAAGGTATTTCGCTCAGTTTTCTGCACTTTTGCCCAAACAAACCAACCTAAATCAACATATATTTAATGCTGTTATGAATAAAATACGCGTTGCAAACCCCGTAGTAGAATTGGATGGAGATGAAATGACCCGCATCATTTGGAAGTTCATCAAAGAAAAATTGATTCTTCCTTACCTGGATATAGACATCAAATACTATGACCTGGGCATTGAATACCGCGATGAAACCAACGACCAGGTTACCATTGACGCGGCCCATGCCATCCGCACCTACGGCGTTGGTATTAAATGCGCTACCATTACGCCCGACGAACAACGGGTGGAAGAATTTGGCCTAAAAAAAATGTGGAAATCCCCCAATGGTACCATCCGCAACATTTTAGACGGCACCGTTTTTCGTGAGCCCATTGTAACGGCGAATGTACCTCGGTTGGTACCCAATTGGACCGCCCCCATTTGCATTGGGCGGCATGCCTTTGGCGACCAATACCGCGCCACCGATTTTGTGGTTTCCGGTCCAGGCAAGCTAACTCTGACCTTCAGCCCCGAAGACGGAAGTGCCCCTCAGGAATTTGAGGTGTATCAATTCAAAGGCGCCGGCGTCGCCCTGGGGATGTACAACACCGAAGAATCCATCATCGGCTTTGCTCATGCCTGCTTCAATCAGGCCCTGATGAAAAAATGGCCCCTATTTTTGTCCACCAAAAACACCATCCTTAAGCAATACGATGGTCGTTTTAAAGACATCTTCGAGGCGATTTACCAAGCCGATTACAAATCCAAGTTTGAGGCCGCCGGCATTTACTACGAACACCGATTGATTGATGACATGGTGGCCAGCGCGCTTAAAATGAATGGAAACTTCGTCTGGGCCTGCAAAAACTACGACGGAGACGTTCAGTCCGACACCGTCGCTCAAGGTTTTGGCTCCTTGGGACTAATGACCTCTACCTTGGTTACTCCGGACGGGAAGGTTATGGAGGCCGAGGCCGCGCACGGCACCGTTACCCGGCACTACCGGCAGCATCAGCAAGGCAAGCCCACCTCCACCAATCCGGTAGCCTCTATTTTTGCCTGGACCCGAGGCTTGGAATTCCGCGGAAAACTAGACGGCAACCATGAGCTTATCCACTTCTGCCAAACCCTTGAACAGGTATGCATTGACGTTATTGAGTCGGGCAAAATGACCAAAGACCTGGCCATTTGCATCCACGGCAACAAGGTAAACCACGGTGAGCACTATTTGTACACCGAGGAGTTTCTAAGCGCCTTGGATACCGAGCTGGCCAAACGCCTCTCGGCCTAAGTCCTTCGCCCACTTTCAAAATAGCGGGCGAGTCCGTACCTTCGCCCTATGAAATGGGGCATAGTCACCTTTCCCGGGTCCAATTGCGACCAAGACATGGCCGATGCCGTCCGCTTGCTTCCCAATGCCCAGCCCATCCGGCTTTGGCATAAAGACACCGATACGCAAAACGTAGATGTGATGGTCCTCCCCGGCGGTTTTTCCTATGGAGATTACCTGCGTTCCGGGGCCATTGCCCGTTTTTCCCCGATCATGCAGGCCGTGGCAAAACACGCGGCTTCCGGTCGACCATTAATCGGCATTTGCAACGGCTTTCAGGTGCTGGTCGAGGCCGGTTTGTTGCCCGGAGCCCTGTTGCACAACACCCAACGTCGATTTATCTGTACCGATGTACATGTGCGCGTTGAGCAAACCCATTCTATTTTGACGCAAAACACAAGCGTTGGTCGGGTGCTTCGCCTGCCCATAGCCCATGGCGAGGGCCGGTACTTTGCACCACAAGACGATTTAAACCGCTTAGAAGACCAGGGGCAAGTTATTCTGCGCTATTGTTCGGCTGCGGGTGAATTGACCGAGGAAGGGAACCCGAACGGCAGCACAAATCACATTGCCGGCATTTGCAACCCTGCCGGCAACATTTGCGGATTAATGCCTCATCCTGAGCGCGTTATGCACCCCAACATGGGCAACACCGACGGGCGAAGCCTATTGGAATCGGTGGCCGGGAGTTTGGGATTAATCTCCGTTTAATTTTTCTTTTTTTGGGGCCCTTATCCGGCTTTTGGCTGTAGCCGCTTGTGCCGGAGCTTGGCCGGCTGCGGCTTGCGTGGGGCTCCCTCTGGTCGCCTCCGCAGCCGGCCGCCCATAGCTCCGGCCCTGCGCGTCTGCCGCCGCAATCCGGGGGCCGGCGGCATGGTGCTTAATTCCCACTCATTTTATTTCGCCCTCCTCCACAGCAAACTGGCATCTCCATAACTCAAAAACCGATAGCCCGAATCCAGAGCATGTTGATATACCCTCTTCCACTCTTCTCCAATCAACGCGGCCACCAACATGATCAGGGAACTTCCCGGTTGATGAAAGTTGGTCAGTATCGCATCCGCCACGTGCAAGGGACCGCCCGGATAAATGAAAATCTCGGTTTCTCCCTCCAACCCACTCGGATGGGCTTCTGCCAAGGCAGAAAATGCCAATTTCCGATTGGAAAAGCGAAGCGGAAATTCCCGATCTGGGTACTGAGGAACCACCGTCAATCCCGATTGCGCCACCCAAAACAAAGATTCCAAGGTGCGGAAAGCGGTGGTGCCCAATGGCACTACCGGCCCTTCATGATTGGCCAATTGCCTCAATGTTTCTCCTGAAACCGCAAAATATTCGCTGTGCATTTTGTGTTCCAACATGTTCTCGGCCGTTACGGGCTTAAAGGTTCCCGCTCCTACATGCAATGTGACATTGCAGCGCCCAATTCCTTGCGCTTCCAATGCCTTCAATACCCGCTCCGTAAAATGCAGGGAGGCGGTAGGTGCTGCCACGCTTCCCCTTTGTTTGGCAAAAATGGTTTGATAATGCTGCTTGTCTTCCGGTTGGGCTTCCCGATTCAAATACGGGGGTAAGGGCACCTTGCCAGCTCGTTCGAGAATATCTGCCATTTGCATGTGAAGGGCTTCTTTCCATTCAACCCGAACGGTATTTTCCTCCCTATTCTCCCAAGAAATTTTCACTTCCGGCAATTCGGTAACACGAATGGACTCTCCCTCCTTCCATCGTTTTTTGTTGCCCACCATGGCTTCCCAAACCACCGCATTTGTTTCCGACAGCGCCTCTTCCATGGTTTTGCCTTGAGGTTTTAATAAAAACACCTCAATGCCTGCCCCGCTTTCCCGCTGAGCCAGCAAACGTGCCGCTACCACTTTAGATTCGTTGCTTACCAACAAGGCGTTGCCGGGCAATTCATTGGGGAGGTTTAAAAATTGGCTATCGCTGATGGTGCCATTTCGGTACACCAACAGGCGGGAGGCGTCGCGGGGCTGAACCGGAAATTTAGCGATTTGTTCCTCCGGCAAGAGATAAAAAAAGTCAGATGTAAACATGATGCCCTCAAAATTACGGAAGCTTTCCTACTTTGCAGGCATGAAAACCTTGTCTGAGCTCTACTCTGCCTTTTTGTCGGGCAATGGAATCAGCACCGACACGCGGAAAATAATACCCGGCGGTCTGTTTTTTGCCCTGAAAGGGTCGAATTTCGATGGGAATGATTTTGCCGAAGCGGCATTGGCCCAAGGTGCCAGCTTGGCCGTAGTGGACCGACCGGAGCTGGGACACCTTCCGGGGATGTGGTTGGTCAACGATGCCTTGAACACCCTGCAAGAATTGGCGGTGCTGCACCGCAGGACCCTAAACACTACTCTAATTTGCATTGCGGGTTCCAATGGAAAAACAACGACCAAAGAATTGACCTACGCCTGTTTGTCTGCCGCTGCTCCCACCTTGGCTACTCCAGGCAATTTTAACAACCACATTGGGCTTCCTTTAACCCTACTGATGCTGAAGCCGGAACACCGCTGGGGCATCATCGAAATTGGGGCAAACCATGCCGGTGAAACGGCGTTTCTAGCTCAGTTGGCCCAACCAAATGCCGGATTGATTACCAACAACGGCAAAGACCATTTGGAAGGATTTGGGAGTGTAGAAGGCGTTCGGGCCGCGAATGCCGAGCTCTTTGAATACCTGCGTCAATCTGAAGGCACCGCCTTGGTTCCCGACTTCCAGCCCGATGTGTTGGAAGACAGTCAAGACTTAACCCGCATCGTTTACGGCTGGAACGCCGATTCAACCTGGCATGGAGTTCCCGTAAAATCGGGACATTTGGCGGGATTGCGCATGTCCGATTGGGACCTTCCTGTTTGGTCGCAATTGGCAGGAACTTTCAACAGCGAAAACATGATGCATGCCTTGGCGGTAGCTCGCTGGTGTGGGGTTCCCGATGAAATCAGCAAAAAGGCCCTGGCCGAATATATTCCCCAGCTGATGCGCAGCCAATATATCCGGGGAACGCACCTGAACATCTTGCTGGACGCCTACAACGCCAACCCCAGCAGCATGGAGGCGGCATTGCGGAGCTTTGTCGCCGAAGCCTCGCGCCCCTTTGGTTTCATTTTGGGCGACATGCTGGAAATGGGCGAAGCGGCATCGGAAGAGCATAAAAACATATTGAGCCTAGCCGCCTCGTTCAAGCCCGACTTTATGTGGTGCATCGGACCCGAATTCGAACGACAAAAAGAGTGGGGACCGGCATGTGCTAGATTTTTTATAAATACCGAAACCGCCAAGGGGCATGCCACAGCTGGACATGAACTAAGGGGCGAGGTGTTGATTAAAGGTAGTCGGGGGTTTCGGCTGGAGGGGTTGTTGGCGGAGTTGAGCCATTAATTTATTATGAGGCAAAGGTTCTGTTCGCCTAGCCTCGCTGATTACTATTAACTTAGACCTCAAATCCATCCCTATGAAACTACGCCTTATCCTCCTCATATCTCTGTTTTCATCTTCCCTGCTCGCGCAACAAGTAGGCATCAACACCCAACAACCCGATGCCTCGGCATTATTTGACATTTCAGGAACTGCGGGAGGGCTGCTT
>JAQCBQ010000113.1 GCA_027621385.1 Bacteroidota bacterium
CGCAAAAGCCACTAAAAATCATCATCCCTCTCTTTTTTATAGCATCTTTGCAAAGCCCATTTAAAGGTGTTTATACGTTGATTTTTACTTTATTCTAATTTCAATGCGTGCTGACCAACTCACGTTTACCCGTTTTATTGCCGCGGTTTCAATTGTGGTTTTTCATTTTGGCAAGGGGGCATTCCCGTTCAACCTCTATCCATTAAATGTTCTTTTTCAAAGGGCTGAATTGGCGGTCAGCTATTTTTTTGTCCTATCTGGGTTTGTTATGGTCTTGGCTTACAGTAAATCGGAAACCATTACACCAAGGGTATTTTTTCTGAATCGGTTGGCTCGAATTTACCCAGCCTACTTGTTGGCTCTTTTGGGAATGACGGCCTTTCATTTGATTTCCCCCTATCCATCAGATTTTAGAGGGTTTATCTTAAATGTAACAATGATTCAGAGTTGGATTCCCGGATATGCATTGTCGTTTAATGGACCCGGCTGGTCTTTGTCTGTCGAATTGTTCTTCTATTTGTCTTTCCCTTTTTTGTTTAATTGGATTTACAAACGATGGGATTGGAAACACCTACTTCCTCTGGGGTTGGGGCTTTTCCTTGGCAGCCAATTTCTTACTCACTTTTTGCGCTATTCCAGTTTTTACAAATCTGAACCTTCTTTTCAGCATGACCTTACTTATTTTTTCCCTTTGATGCACTGGCATGAATTCATTTTAGGGAGTATCGGAGGCCTGCTTTTTTTGAAAGGGTTTCGACGCCGAAATTTGGATTTCCCTATACTTATCCTCTCTTTTCTGTTGGCATTAGTCATACTGTACAACAAGTGGTTTGTGTTAAACAATGGACTCTTGGTTTTGATTTTTTTGCCTCTTATTCTTTTTGTTTCAGCGAATACAGGCCTATTTACGAAACTTGCTCAATCAAAATGGGCGGTTTTTATGGGTGAAATCAGCTACGGAATGTATATTTATCAGCTGCCTGTTTTCCTATTTTTAAAATTAGTTTTTAAGGAACTAGGCTATTTTCATTCCTTGGTTTTCTTTTACTCAGGCTTGGTTCTTTTAATTGTCATTTCTGCCTTGTCATTTCGTTTTGTAGAAGAACCCATTCGAGTTTGGGTGAAAAAAAGAAACGCGGCCTAAAACCACCTAAACGCTTTAATTATAGAAGGGCGTATTAAGATGTCTTAATAGGGTACAAATAAAGATTTCTAATTTCAATCGGGGGCAAAAGGCGTTCTTTTAGTAACGGAAGGGTTTAGTTTTACTTTAAATCAAAATCCAACATTAAAGTTTCCGCAACCTTATCGACCTGCGAATCCGGAGGGCGCTGTAAAACGCGTTTTGCCTTGGTTCTCATGTTGATTTTTTGCCATCGATTCAGGCGACTAGGCAAAGAGTACCACCCCTTTATCCGTTTACCAAACGACTAATTTTCTTTCTTCCCCGAACTTTGCCTCATGAATATGTTGAAATCAGATTTGGCCGCCGCCCTCGGTGCCCTACTGCTTTTCCTCGTGTTGCGGGGCATAAGTCCTTTTCTGTTTCGTTCCGCCGAGCCACCGCCGAAGCTGAGCTATACCCTAGAGGCCCTGCCGCCCGATTGGGAATGGACGGCAGAGGCACATCGGAAACCATGGAATTCCACGTCTGGGGTTGTTCAATTGCCGGAAATGGGAACGGATATTCAATCCCTGAGCTTGCAGGACTGGCGGAGCATGGGACTCTCCCCCGCACAAGCCGCCCTCGCCCATCGATGGCAAGAACAAGGCTGGCTAAATACCGCAGAAAAACTAGAAAAGCTGGCGGTACTTCCCGAATCCTTGAAGCGGGAACTGAAAATCCGCCTGCGCTTTCCCCATCAAAATCAATGGGAAATGAAGGCGGAAACGCGGACAGCGATGCCACTCCGCCCCATTCAAGTCCTGGATTTACGCTCTGCCGATTCTCTGGATTTGCTGAAGGTCCCCGGACTGGGCCCCGCAAGCGCTCGGAAGATTTTGAATCACCTGCGCATCTGGGGCGGCTGGGCAGATTGGTCGGAATGGCTTCGCTTGCCCGGCATGGATTCCCTGCGCCTGGCCGGCATTCAAAAGTATATTCCTCATTTGCCTTCGCCCAGCCCAAGAGCCTTTGCCTACATTTGGTATCCTGAATTGGAGCAAATCTGGTTTTTAAAGCGCAGGCAACAGGTGCGGTTGCTGAAATGGCGAAATGAAACTGGCGAAAAAACACCCTCAGAAACCATCTGTAGAGAACTGGGATTGAATACGGAAGAAATTCGCTGGCTTAAAACCTATGTTAAATAGGCTAAACAATCCCGCCTCAGTGCCGTTTATTCTACTCAAAAAATACTAACTTCGCGCGGTCAGGAAACCGACAATAACACCCGAACAGTATGAATTTTAGTCCCAGCGAAAACCAAGCCATGATCGCCCAAATGGTGCGCGATTTTGCCGAAAAAGAAGTCCGTCCCTACTTAATGGAATGGGATGAAGCTCAACATTTTCCCGTTGAAACCTTTAAGAAAATGGGCGAATTGGGCCTAATGGGAGTGCTGGTGCCTGAATCTTACGGCGGAGCCGGACTGGGCTATGAAGAATATGTCACTGCCATTGTGGAATTGGCGAAGGTCTGCGGTTCGGTAGGACTATCGATGGCCGCCCACAATTCATTGTGTACAGGTCATATTATGATGTTCGGCAACGAAGAACAAAAACAAAAATACCTTCCTAAGTTGGCTACGGCCGAATGGATTGGGGCTTGGGGTCTAACCGAAGCCAATACCGGATCGGATGCCATGCGCATGCGCTGCACTGCGGTTCAAGATGGAGAATATTGGGTAATCAACGGCACCAAAAATTGGATTACCCATGGCATTTCTGGCAATGTGGCGGTGGTGTTGGTGCGTACCGGCGAATTGCTGGATTCCGCTGGAATCACAGCTTTTGTTGTTGAACGAGGAACACCCGGTTTTTCCGGAGGAAAAAAAGAAAACAAGTTGGGTATGCGCAGTTCTGAAACGGCCGAACTGATTTTCGAGAATTGCCGGGTGCATAAAAGTCAGATTTTGGGAGAGGTTGGCCAAGGCTTTCGGCAGGCCATGAAAATTTTGGACGGCGGCCGGATTTCCATCGCGGCCCTTTCCCTTGGCATTGCCAAAGGAGCCTTTGAGGCTTCCATTAAATATGCCAAAGAACGGGAACAGTTTGGGCAGCCCATTGCTAATTTTCAGGCCATTTCGTTTAAGTTGGCCGATATGGCAACCGAGATTGAGGCGGCAGAGCTGTTGACCTTAAAGGCTGCCGACCTTAAAAACAAAGGCTTGCCGGTCACTACAACTTCGGCCATGGCCAAGTATTACGCTTCGGAGGTTTGCGTAAAAGTGGCTACCGATGCCATTCAGATTTTTGGGGGTTATGGCTACACCAAAGACTTCCCGGTCGAGAAATTTTACCGGGATTCTAAGCTGTGTACCATCGGCGAAGGCACCTCTGAAATCCAAAAATTAGTTATTTCACGCAACGAACTGAAGGATTAAATTTACCTTTGCCTCCCATGCAAAAGGCTGTACAATTTGTTGGACTTCTTCTGTTTCCGCTACACATGTGGGCGGGGGAGCCTCCTGCTGGTCCGCCGGCTGAGGAGAAAAAGGTGCCAGCCAGCCATTTGTATCTGGATTGGAATCCGGAAGAAATCCACTACAGTGGACCCTCCTTAGCCGAGGGGCAATTGTCTTCCGTTGCCTTGATGCGGGCGTCTTGCGACTTCCATTCGCCGGTGCCCGGTGCCGTAACCAGCGGATTTGGTCGGCGTTGGCGCCGGATGCATTATGGCATTGATTTGGACTTGAATACGGGCGATACGGTGGTGGCTGCGTTCGAGGGAATGGTTCGGTATGCCGGCTACAATTCATCCTATGGCAATTTGGTGGTATTGAGGCACAGCAACGGATTGGAAACCTATTATGCTCATTTGGATTATTTGGGCGTGAAGCCGGGCGATTACCTGCAAGCGGGAACCTGGTTGGGTCTGGGAGGCAATACTGGAAGGTCTTTTGGTTCTCACCTGCATTTTGAGGTGCGTTACTTGGGATTGCCCATGGATCCCTCTTTGGTAATTGATTTTGCGTCCGGTCAGGTTCGATTTGAAGTGGCGGAATTGTACAGAAAGAACCAGGTGCTAAAAGTGAAGAATGGCGAAAAGTTTTACCGGGTGATGCCGGGCGACGACTTGATTCGCTTGGCCAGGCAGTTTGGTATGGATGCCCAGGCCTTGGCAGATTTGAACGAATTGGATCCGGGAGATTTGCTGCCCATTGATATGGAGTTGAGGTACCGATAGAAGAGACGCAAAATTTTGCGTCTCCCATGATAACGCAAAATATCGCGCCGCCGATGATAACGCAAAATATTGCGACCCGCATTCATGAAACAAACAACGTAAACCAACCCCACCGCCCGCGGCAGGGATTGAACAAGCTAGCTCGGCAGGGTGGCGGAGCCTGCCCCGCGTGGCGCGGAGGCGACTTTAGGAGCCACCGCAAGCCCGCTGGGGCAGCCTTCCGCCAACCGCCGACTAGCTGAGAAAGCCCGCAGCCGCCCCAAAATCCATGCAATTCCCCCTCAACCTCCAAATCTAGGCATGCCAGTACCTAAGAATAGGTAGAAAAAATCGCCCCTATTCAGCCGCCTCGGTTTGAAGGTAAGCCTTTAATATTCAGAGGTTTTTGCGCGAATTTCCGCCCCCCTGTTCTTATTTAGAACAATTCCAATCAAAAGAAATGGATAAAAAAAGCAGGAAATAGGCCCTAGAAAATCCGAATTCGATTAAATTTGTGCCACCTTGAGAGAATAGGGTTTTTTAACAAAGAGCAATACACGACTCCTATGAGGAATGTTTTACGCCACGCCCGGCTTGTTTTGGTAGGACTTATCCTTGCCCTGCCAAGTTATATGCGGGCCGAAGTCAGTGCAGAGCAAGGAAA
The DNA here is from genome assembly GCA_027621385.1 of Bacteroidota bacterium. GTDB lineage: Bacteria > Bacteroidota > Bacteroidia > CAIKAF01 > CAIKAF01 > CAIKAF01. Next base: position 4,989 of record JAQCBQ010000113.1, read on the forward strand.
GCAATTGTTTAAAGCCAATTGTGCCCGCTGCCACTACGTTACCGACAAACGATTTGTAGGGCCAGGTTTGGCCGGAGTACAGGACCGCTGGAGTGATGAAGGCAATTTATTGGCCTGGATTCGCAATTCATCGGATTACCTGAAAACCGGAGATTCCTACGCTACCAAGTTGTTCGAAGAATACAATGGGTCTGTGATGCCCGCCTTCCAATTGTCGGACGATGAAATTAAATCGATTTTAGCCTACATCGCTGATCCAGGAGAAGAAGCAGCTCCCGCCACGGCAAGCACCGACGGCGGAGCTACAACGGATGGCGGTCAAGCCGGAAGCGGAGACAATACGTTTCTAACCTACATTCTTATTGGCGTAGCCGTTGTGTTGTTGATTTTGGCTCGCTCGCTGAACAGTGTTTCTAAAGCCCTAGAAAATGTGCGCCGCGAAAAGGCCGGCGAAGAGCCCATCCAAGAAGAAAGCATCAATGTGGTTGGAAAAACCGTGGCTTGGATGGCCAAAAACAAACGGATTACGGCAGTGATTGCCATCGTTCTTGTTGGAGCGCTTTCATACAAAGGTTTTGTAGCCTTAAATACCATTGGAGTGTATGAGGGATATCAGCCCAAGCAACCCATCGCCTTCTCACACAAATTGCACGTAGGTCAAAATAAAATTGAATGCCAATACTGCCACTCTACCGTTGAAAAGTCAAGGCATGCCAACATTCCATCCGCCAACGTGTGTATGAACTGCCACAAGGCGGTGCAAGAAGGGCCTCAGTATGGCAAAAACGAAATCACTAAGATTTATGCTGCCGTAGGTTGGAATCCGGAGAAGAACGAATACTTCAAAGACTACGCCAAGATGGATAAAGAGGAACTGGCCTCTTTCTATGGAAGTTATTTGGGCGATGAAAAGGCGGCCGCCGCTGTTGAGCCGTTTATTCAGTCGAACATCGAATGGGTACAAATCCATAAACTGCCCGACCATGCCTATTTTAACCACGCTCAACACGTGAAAGTGGGTAAAGTGGAATGCACCACCTGCCATGGCGAGGTGGGTGAAATGGAAGAAGTGTATCAGCACAGTCCATTGACGATGGGCTGGTGCATCAATTGCCACCGGGAAACCGAAGTGCAATATGCCACCAACGGCTATTACGAGCGCCTGCATCAATACTATAAAGAGCACAAAGGCGAATACGAAATGCGCGAAGGGCAGGCCTTCACCGTTGAAAAAATTGGCGGACTGGAATGTTCCAAGTGCCACTATTAATCCTGTTTCTTAATAAATCGTTTGACCTCGCATTATGAGCAACCAAAAGCAATATTGGAAAGGATACGAAGAGCTGGAAAATGAGCCCGGTTTTGTGGCCGCCCGCGAAAAAGAATTCGTTGAGGACTTGCCCATGGAAGAGTTTTTGGGGAATGAGTCCAATTTGGGCTCCTCTCAAACCAACCGCCGGGATTTCCTTAAATTTTTGGGCTTTGGAGTAACGGCAGCGACACTTGCCGCTTGCGAAGCTCCTGTAAATAAAGCTATTCCGTATTTGGTGAAACCCGAAACCATTACTCCCGGGGTTCCCAACTACTACGCCTCTACCTATTATGATGGTCGGGATTATTCTTCCGTTGTGGTTAAAACCCGGGAAGGCCGCCCCATTAAAATCAAAGGGAATCCTGCCTCTGCAGTAAGCCGAGGTGGTACCAATGCCCGCATTCAAGGCTCGGTATTGGGTCTGTACGACGGGAAGCGCGCCAAAACAGCTACGAAGGGCGGAAAGTCCATCGGCTGGTCGGCCGCAGACAAGGAAATTATGGATGCCCTTAAGGGGATTGGCGCCGCAGGGAAAAAAGCGGTGTTGTTGACTCAAAGTATTGTGTCTCCTTCTACCCGCGCCGCAGTAAACGCTTTCCTGACCGCGCATCCTATGGTTGAACACATCAGCTATGATGCTGTTTCGTATCAGGGAATTCGATTGGCTCATCAACAGGCCTTTGGAAAAGCCGTTATTCCTCATATGGACTTCGGGAAAGCCCGCTCTATCATCAGCATTGGCGCCGACTTTTTAAACGGTTGGCTGAACAGCTGTTCGTATGAAAGCGGTTACGCCGAATCGCGTTCACCCGAAAATCCACACATGTCTCGGCATTTTCAGTTTGAAACGGTGATGTCGTTGGCCGGGTCAAACGCCGATTACAGAAGCATGATTAAGGCTTCTGAACAGGGCGCTGCTGTGGTGGCCTTGTACAATGCTGTGGCTGAAGCCACCGGCAATGCCAAGGTGGCCGGAGGAGAAGTTTCTTTCGCTAAAGACATTGCCCGAGCAGCAAAGCATGCTCTGGCAAATAAGGGCTATGGTTTAGTGGTATGCGGATTGAATGATGTGCATGCTCAATACCTGGTGGCCAGAATCAATCAAATGTTGGGTAATTATGGCACGACCTTGAGCCTGAACACCACATTGAATATGTTTGCCGGCGACGATGCTGCCGTTTTGAAACTAACCGACCGCATGACCGCAGGCGAAGTTCAAGGACTGATCCTGTATGGTGTGAATCCGGGGTATTCGCTTCCCAATGCCCAAGCCTTTAATCAGGCCATGGCGGGATTGAAGCTTTCGGTGTCGTTCGCTGACCGTGCTGAAGAAAGTCCGGCGCAATATCTGCTTCCCGACCACCATTATTTGGAAAGTTGGAATGATTTTGAAGCCGTTAGTGGGCATTTCAGCATTCAACAGCCTACCATTCATCCGTTGTTTGATACACGTCAGGCACAAGAAACCTTGTTGGTTTGGGCCGGACAAGCTCAACGTTCCGACAAGAACAATACGGCCTACCGAGAATTTATGAAGGCCCGTTGGGTGAATGTGTTTAATCCATTGGGTAAATCTTGGGACAGTTTCTTATACGAAGGCTGCTGGCAGGCTGCACCCTCTGTTGATGCAGTAGCAACCACACCTTCTCCTGAGGGGGGCATGACGGCATCTGCGGTAGCTTCGGCCTTGTCTTCAAAGCCGACCCAAGGGGTTG
>JAQCBQ010000114.1 GCA_027621385.1 Bacteroidota bacterium
GCCTCATCCCGAAACTGGCGAATCATCATTTGGTCTGCCTCTGAAAAACCTTTGGCGGTCATGGAAGCATCTGAAGATTCCCGAATAAACTCATTGCAAAGCACAATTTGATAGAATATCCTGGAATACATGGCCTTTACAAACGAATTGTCTGCCGACCATTGCATGTTGTTCATTTCGGGAATTCCGGGATCATTCCAACCGCAAACGACTTCATCGGTTGGAAGTTCTTGCAGATTAAATAGAACCCGGACATAGGCCGAGAATCCCTCGTCGATGCCTTTGATGTCTGGATTGCCCGCCGGGCCTTGAATGCCCGATAAGGCCATGCCGGAATAGATCTTTGCCAGAACATGCTTGTAATTTTCTGGCTTAGAATAAACTTCGGCCGAGTTTAATCCATACAAGGGTTCTTGATCCAATGCACTTTCACAGGACGTTTGAAAGACAAAAGCAAGGCCCATGCAGCCCAACACGATAAGTTGTTTAACTGAGTTCATAATGCCTGAGAATTAAAAGTTCAATGAAAGATTAAGGGTGTACATGCGCGAACGCGGGTAGATGCTGTTGTCGATTCCACCAACTACTTCTGGGTCTAATCCCTGATAACCGGTTACGACAAATACGTTATTGACGGTAAATGAAGCATTGATGCCAACTTTTTGTCCTAGGAAGCCGGGTTTACCAAAGTTGTAACCCAAGGTAAAATAGTCCATTCGTAGGAAATCTGCCCGCTCAATGTAATGGTCGCTCAGCAATTGCTTATCTGTATTGCGTCGCAATTCATCCAAATAATAAAGGCTGCTAATGTTGTTCAAGAAGGGTTGAGCTCCGCCCACAGCTTGAAATGTGCCGGCATTGGAATGAATGTTGTTGTACAAATGTCCTCCGATTTCTCCGCGCATGGAAAATCCGGCAGTCCAACGCTTGTAGGTCAGATTTAAATTTAAACCCAAGAACCAATCAGGAGCCACCTGTTCAAACCGATAGCGGTCGTCGATGTTGATTACACCATCTCCGTTTCGGTCAACAAAAGCGTCCAGGTCGGTATAATTTCCCCCGTTTGGATTGGCTGTATTTGCCTCAATTGGCCGGCCGTTCTCGTCATACCGCTGCTCATATACATAGTAAGAAAAGGTGGGGAATCCAACGGTGTGGATTTGTACATTGTTGCCAATTCCTCCGGCAATTCCGCCCACCAAAATACCAGGACTGGTAGAATCATTTACTTGAGAAAGTTTCAAAACTTGGTTGATGTTGTAGGTGGCATTGACACCCAAATCCAATCGGAATTTAGGCCGATCTATCAATCCGAATTTGGCTCCAATTTCAACGCCCGTATTTTCCATACTACCCACGTTGGTCAACAGTTCGTTGGTGAAATTGGTTCCAGCTGGAATGGCAACCATGGCCAATAAATCATCGGTTCGACGGTGGTACACATCTACCGAGCCATTAATTCTGTCATTCAAGATGCCAAAATCCAATCCCAGATTGTAGCTGCTGGTGGTTTCCCAACGAATGTTTGGATCATAACCATCCGGCCGCCATACTTCAAGAAATTCTCCCCCAAAAGGATATAAGGCGGTTGAGGTGCCAATTTGATAGTTTGGAATGTATGGATAGTCGGCGAAAATGTCTTGTTGACCAGTAACCCCATATCCACCCCTTAATTTTAGGTAGGTTAAGATTTTATTCCCCTTCAGGAATGCCTCTTCACTGAGCAGCCATGCGGCCGATACCGCTGGGAACAAGCCCCAGCGTTGGTCTGGAGAAAAGCGGCTTGAACCATCTCGGCGCAGCGAAGCATTCAGCACGTACCTGTCTTTGTACGATACAATTCCCCGACCATAATACGAAATAAGGACGTTTTTGGTGTAAAAGGGATTGGGGTTGGCCGGGAATATAATGGAATCTCGGTCAAAGGTATAGGTGGCAAAGGAGGGGGAACTGGTGGACCAATCTTGGTACGAATAGCCCAGCGTTAAATCGGTTCGAAATGCAGGTTTTTTTTCTGCATTGCTAAAATTCAGATAAAAATCAGCCAATCGGTTCCATTTGGTAGAGGTATATTCATTCCATGAACCCCGAGTATTGAATCCTGAAGCAGAAGAGGCTGTGGTGCTGGTTTCACCCGATCCGTTTGAAAAATCGCCTCCCACATTGACTACAGCCCTTAATTGTGGAAAGAAGTGCAACTTATAGCTGGTTTCAACGTTTCCAATCCACCGGTACACTTGGCTGAAATCATCGCGTTGATTTAAAAGGCCTACTGGGTTTCTTGGGGCGAGGTTGTTGGGTTTTCCATTGTTTTGAATCCATTCAAAATAGCCTCCAAAGGCAGAATCTCCGGAAAAGACGGGCTTAGTGGGGTCAAAGATCACCGCAGAACCAATGGCGCCTCGGTTGGCGAAAAAGTTGTAGCTGTGGGTGAATTTTTGCTGTACATTAAAGGCCAAGTGCCCATCAAAAAAGCTCGGATTCAGGTTTAATGATGCAGTATAGCGGTTTAAGCGGTCGCGTTGCAATACACCATCTTCAAAACGAGCCGATACCGATAGGCGGTAGGGCAACCATGAAATTCCGCCGGTAAACGAAATGCTGGTTTCGTTCATTATGGCCGCCCTGTAAATTTCAGCCTGCCAATTGGTGTTGTTTGAATCCAGTCGATTTTTTTGGCCTCCAGTTCCCAACGAATCTACCAAGGCCCTGAATTGATCGCCTGTAAGTACGCCTGAATAATTGTTCAATACCGAAACCGTAGTTCGGTGGTCAACCCCAATACTGAATTTGCTGTTTCCCTTTACTCCTTTTTTTGTGGTGATTAAAATTACACCATTTGCACCGCGACTTCCATAAATGGCTGTTGCTGATGCATCTTTGAGGATAACAAACGATTCTATGTCGTTGGGATTAATGAGTGCCAAGGCATTTGCAGATCCCGCAATTCCTCCATTGTCCAAAGGAACCCCATCAACTACAATTAAGGGGTCGTTGCTGGCATTTATGGAAGTCCCGCCCCGAATCCGAATGTTGGAACCCGAACCGGGGGCTCCGTCGTTGGAGGTGATTTTCACCCCGGCCACTTTACCCATTATCAGTTGCTCTGGAGTAGCCACCGGAGTTTCATTGAAATCTTTTTCACTAATTTGAACGGCCGAACCGGTTAAATCTTTGGTCCTGGCGGTTCCGTAACCAATCACCACCGCGTCTTCCAATTGAAGCACATCGACCGGAAGGATGGCATTTAACACATTGATGCCCGGTTTAAGTTCATAGTCCAACCGAATGGTCTTGAAGCCCTGAGACCGAAATACCACCTGTACCTTGGATGCGTCGCTTTTGAAAGGAAAAGTCCACGAATACGCTCCGTTGATGTCGGCTGAACTTCCACCTGGTTGCTCGTTCAAACTGATGGTCGCGAAGGGCACTGGTTTGCCATTTCCGTAAACAATTCCCTGCAGGGTCACGTTTTGGGCAACTACCAAAACGGGCAAAACCAGTAGGAAAACATAAACAAAAAGAGTTCGATGTAGGTGCATAGCCTAAGTTTTATCCGTCTAAGCTAAAACAACTTTTCTAATTGTCAAAATGACACTTAACATTTTTTTATGTTTGAGTCTGCCATTTGTGGTTGAACTTTGTCCTGAAATTTGAATTCAATCTGTCCAATGTTTATTGGTTGAGAATGGCCTTTTATTTTGGTGAAATTAGAAGAGGCATTGGAATCTGGAAATAGGGTATTGGATGAAATGAGGCCTTGCGGCAGGGATTGAACCGAGTTGCCCGCAAGCGGGCAGGAGCGGGGGCCGCGCGGCGCGGAGGCGACCTTGGGAGCCCACGCAAGCCCGCTGGCCCCGGCACCTGCCGGCGCGGACAACCGGAGAAAGCCCGCCTGCCGCCCACCTCCCCAAAAATCTAAACTCACCGAACCTTCACACCCACGATACGGTAGTGTGCCCAACGGCCTTCCCTCATTCCATCTACTTGAATACCTTGCCGATTGGTTTTCCAGGAAATCGATTCAACATTCCCCGCCCATTCTAAGGTGTAGCTTCCTGAGGTCTGCCCCTGTTTCCGCCAGGGATAATGCACCCACTCTATGTGCGATGGCTCTAATTTTTCAGGAGAAATGGTGCGAGTAGCCAGGGGAAGTAGAGCACCCTCTGCTACAAAAACGGGAATTTGCTGCGGTGTGAGCGTAAGTTCAATGGTTTGACCGCCGGCATACCAAGTGGTGTCTTCCCACGCATACCAATTTTTACCGGCAGGCAGGTACACCGACATTTTTTTAATGCCTTTGTGCAGAACAGGGCACACGTAGATGTGCTCGCCCCAAAAATAACCTTTGCTGTAGGTTGAAGCCGTTTCAGAGCTGTCGTAAAAGAATGCAGGTCGCATCAAGGGCATCCCATTTCGATGATTTTCATGCATTAAATCAATCAAATAGGGCATGAGGCTGTACCTCATTTCAATGATTTTTTTGGCTTCATTCCGCGTGGGTTCTGGCCAAAAAACAGGCTCGCTAGGTACTTCTTCCTGGGCATGAGGACGGAAAATGGGTTGAAAAACGCCATATTGAAGCCAGCGTAAATACAATTCCGGATCTGAATAATTGCCGGCAAATCCGCCCAGGTCTGAATGCATCCATGCAAGCCCCTGAATTCCCATTTGCAAGGATATTTCAGGCTGCGCCGCCAGGCCACCCCAGCTTCGATTTACATCGCCCGACCAGGGAATGATACCATGGCGTTGGCTGCCTGAATACCCGGCCCGCATCAAAATAAATGGCCTGGTTTCAGGACGGTGTTGGCGCATGGCCGCGTTGACCTGTCGGGCCCATTCATGTCCATAAATATTATGCACCTTCCGAGCCTCACCAATTTTATGTTGAACCCAATCCGGGTGGACTTCAGGTTCGCCCAAATCACCCCAAAACCCATCGGCACCTAAGTCCATTAACCAGTGGTATTTATTCATAAACCATTTGGAACCCGAAGAATCCCACAGGTCAATCAGACCGGTTTTGCCAAAATAAAAGTCATACATGGCGGGCTTGCCCAAGCTGTCTGTTGCCAGCGCGCCATAGGCTAGGGCATCGTTCCAATTGCTTGAATTGGTTAGAATAAAGGGCTCAGTGATGGGAACAAAGCGCAGCCCTTGGGCATGCAGCTCTTGAATCATTGATGCTGGGTCAGGAAAGGAGTCCGGGTCAAAGGCCAAATTCCCCATGGTTCCTTTGATGGTTTTTCCAAACCAATACAAATCTAAAATCAAGGCTTCAACGGGAATGGAATAGGCTTTAAAAGCGGCAATGGTGTTCTGTACTTCCCTTTGGGAATGGTATCCGAAGCGGCTACTGATGTTGCCCAGCGCCCATAATGGCAAAAGGGGCTGCCGACCACTCAACGAGGTCCATTGTTTCATTAGTTCAGGCCAGGAACTAGAGGCGATAAATTGCAGAACCTGACGGCCTCCGTCGGTATTGAATACCAATTCATTTGCCTTTGTTTTGCCCATATCTATACTACCGGTGTAGCTGTTGTCCAGGTGGATCATGAATTTTTGACCTGTAAGCACCAGAGGAACCCCAAAGTTCATTTGCTCGGAATGGGTTTCATACCCATAATGGGCTCGGTTGTATAAGGGAAGAATATGTCCTTTTCGATCCATTCCCAATACCCTTGCTCCACCGCCCATCCAGGGTGTTTTCTGAACCAATTGGGCCCGAAGGCTGTTCCCTGATTTTTTAGATTTGGTTGAGGTTCTTTGGACAGAGGCCGCCATTAATTTCCCGTTGTAATACAGGTTTGTTTTTCCGGTTTTTAGGCTAATTCGAGCGAGCAAGGCTGAACCGTTAGCCTGCTTGGCTTGCACCTGTAGGGTATCGGCTAGGCGTTTTATGTCTAGGGTTTGAGTTTGGGCTTGAATGGCATGAGACCCGAAGGAATGGGTTTCACCCTCAAAAATCCAAGCGCACTCCAGGGCCTCTGTGCCATAGGCTACCCAGCGTTGGGTTTGATTTGGGCAAACAACAATGAGCGTATCGCCCGCCATGCGGTGTTGGCATTGGGCCTGCACCCGGTTTAGGCTCAGACTGCAAACCAGGGCGAATTGGATTCCAATGGCGAGGTTATTCCATTTAGCGGCCCTTGGTTTCATTCGTTCACAAGTTCAAAAATGAGGGCTGTTTGAGCCGGAACTTCGGTCACTTCTCCCATAGGTTGTATTTGGTTGCCCGGAACGCGTTTTAGCTTGGTAAATCCATTCCAACCTTCTTTAAATCGTTGCCAGTCGATGCTGGCCTTTTGATTGGAATTGTTGATTAACACCATGATGCGTTGGTCTTTGTGGATTCGGAAATACACATACAGGTTGTTTTCGGGTACAAATTGAATGGTAGTTCCATGGTGTACCGCCGGGGCATTTTTACGCCAGTTTAACAGTGATTTTGTAAAGTCAAAATAGGCTCGCATGGACTCTGTTCTACCTTCCGGGCTGAAACCTTGGGTTGGGTCTCCCTTCCAACCGCCCGGAAAATCCCGGCGCACATCTCCATCGCCGACTTCTTTTTTGCCTTGCATACCAATTTCAGAGCCATAATACAACTGGGGAATTCCTCTGTGCGTCAGCAATAGACTGAGGGCCATGCTGTATTTCTTAAAATCAGGGTACACTTCGTTGAAGCGTTGGGTGTCATGGTTTTCTAAGAAAATAAGCTGATTGGCCGGATTGGGGTATAAAAAATCGTTTACCAAGTTTTCATAAAAACGAATTAGGCCTTTATCCCAGCTGCCCTCGTTTTCATTAAAGGCTTGCAAAACGGCGTCGTGGAAACAGAAGTCCATTACAGCAGGTAAATGAGAATTATACGATTTTAAGGCTCCAATTTTACTGTCTTTCTGCCAATAGGCTATCTGGGCCTGGTCGTGCATCCAAATTTCGCCCGTGATGTTGAAATTCGGAAATTCATCGGTGATGGCTTTAGTCCAGGTGGCCATGGAATTTGGGTCGCCATAGGAATAGGTATCCACCCGAAAGCCATCCAAATCGGCATATTCAATCCACCACAGGGCCGATTGAATTAGGTAATTTAGGACCAAAGGGTTGGTTTGATTTAAGTCGGGCATGGTTTTTACGAACCAGCCATCGGAACAGTACATTCGGTCACGTCGAGATGCATTGGGGTCCAGTACGGTGCTGGTTCGATAATTGGTTTGACCATAGCCTGGAAATTGATGAATCCAAGTGTAGGTAGGCAAGTCTTGAACAAGGTGGTGAGGCAGTCCCCAGTGGTTGGTTACAAAATCCATAATGAGCTTCATGCCGCGTCGGTGCAGTTCTTGGCTCAATTCCAGGTATTTTTCATTGCCTCCATATCGGGCGTCTATGCGGTAGCTGTTGCTTTGAGCATATCCATGATAGGAATAGGCGCTGTCGTTGTCTTCCAGTAGTGGAGTTGACCACAGCGCGGTGACTCCCAAATCTTGAAGGTAATCCAACCGTTGAATGATGCCTTCCAGGTCACCCCCGTGCCTACCTCCAGGATTGGATCTGTTGGGCAATTCGGCCAATTCCGGTTTGGCGTCGTTGTTCGGATTTCCATTGCAAAATCGGTCGGGCATCAACAGGTAAATTGCATCTTCAGTTCCAAAGGACTGGCGTAGGGCCGAGTCTTTCTTTCTGGGTTTGAAAACATAGTTGAATTGAGCAACCCGTTTTCCTTTTTTAAAAAATTCAATGGGGTAGCTTCCTGCCGAAACATCTTTTGTATTGATATGAAAAAAGAGGTACCTGGGATTTTCAGTTTTAGTCAGGCCCAAAATGGGTAAGGCTTGGCTGCGTACTTCGCAATCGCCTATTCCTTCGCCGTACACCAAAATATCTAGAGATTCCCGCTGAAAACCGGCCCACCAGAATTCGGGTTCTACGCGTTCTATCCGCTGGGCCTGCATGCTTTGAAGCAGCATAAAAAGGGAGAGTAAAATGG
>JAQCBQ010000115.1 GCA_027621385.1 Bacteroidota bacterium
GCCCCATCCAAGCTATGAACGCATAAGTAAAAAAAACAAGGGTGTAACTTTTACCGCTAAGCCAAAGCAAGCATGAAGTAAGTCGGACCATCAATTGCTTTTCATTGGGGAAGCCATAATGATTGGTTTTACTCCAAATTTTCATTCCTATCGTGGTAGTCTCACCCAGTTGGCTGTATGGCTTGCCATTAACAATCAATGACCAATAGTCTTCAGGGCTACTTTTGGATAACTCATGTAATTTACTGGCATTTAGAAGCAAAGCCGATGCATCTCCTCCCTCTGAATTGGAATATTTTTGTACCTGATAATGGTAAACGAAACCTCCAACCGTCAACTGAAGGGGAAGCAAAATGGCCCATACCCAACGCTCAAACCATATTATTTTTCGTTCTGACCATTTCCACCAAACCATCCAAAACAAAAAAAGGGCAGTTAAGCCCTTGCATGAATCCAGCCAAGATAGGTCGGACAAATGAACAATCATTATCCGTTTGCTTTACGGTAATCCGCTAAAAATTTTTCCAAACCTACATCGGTAAGTGGATGATTCAATAAGGCGGTAATGGCATTTAGTGGGCAAGTAACCACATCTGCTCCCAACTCAGCACATTTAACAATATGCAATGGATGACGAATGCTTGCTGCCAATACCATGGTCGAAAACCCAAAGATGGCATAAATGGAAACGATTTGCTCAATTAACTGGATGCCATCTACAGAAATATCATCCAATCGCCCTAGAAAGGGTGAAACATAAGTAGCTCCGGCTTTAGCGGCCAATAAGGCTTGTCCCGCAGAAAACACTAAGGTGCAGTTGGTTTTTATGCCTTTCTGACTAAAATAGCGAATGGCTTTTATACCATCTTTTGTCATAGGAACCTTCACCACAATTTGTGGATGAAGGGCGGCCAAAACTTCTCCTTCACGGATCATCCCCGATACATCGGTAGAAATCACTTCCGCACTAACATCTCCCTCAACAATCTCACAAATGGCACGATAATGAGCAAGTACCGCAGAATCACCTGAAATCCCTTCTTTGGCCATCAGGGAAGGATTGGTGGTAACTCCATCTAAAATCCCCATGTCTTGCGCCTCCTGAATCTGGGCTAAATTGGCCGTGTCAATAAAAAATTTCATACCGATAGTTTCTTGAAAAAGGGCAAGTTACTTGCATCGCACCGCTACAACCTTCTACCCTTGCTTCATTCCTGACCTGGGGGAGTTCAAAGGGAGCTGGTCGTACAAGACTTGCCCGGGTCAAAGATATGGAAATTTGCTGCACCTAGTATAACTGACCTTAAGGTTGTACATTTAGTCTGGGGTTTAATGGCAGATTTAAGCTGAAAATGGCAGATTTTCAGTTTTTAATTAGCTTCACTCTTTTTATGAAGATATTCTGGAACGCCCCCTTTGCCTTAGAATGAATTTTCTACTGGGCTCGATTTACAAATAATCACCACTATTTAAAACAAATAGGCCGGGTTGAATTTCAGAAAATCCAAGTTTTTCCACCATTCTGCATGAGGCTGTATTTTCTGGTTTTATACGAGCAATGAAACGCGCGGTTGTACCATGAATTCCCAAACGAAGCATGGAGCTGCCCAACCCCTTACCTCTATGTTCAGGGGCTATCATCCAAGACAATTCGATTTCACCGGTGGGTAACTTGTCCTTTCGAAGGCTTCCAAGCCCTTCCCCATTTTCATTTTCTAAAACTAAAATTGTTCTAGCTGGATTTTTAAGGGATGCTAGCCACCACTGCATATGGTGTTCCAATTCAATGGGTTCGGTTTGAAAGGAAAATTGGCGACTAAGAGGGTCATTACGCCAGCTGAGAATTGTAGGGCCGTCTTGAATTGTAGCGGGTCTCAATCGAATGTTGTTCATTGCAAAACTGGTATGAATACAGGTCCCCGTTCTTTATTGTATGCTTTATTTCAAGAAGATTTTCACAAATAATGCCCTGCTTATTTCTGTGACCGAATTTGGTAAATGCGTTCAATGATATCTACCACTTTAAGGCCTTCAAGGGCGTTTGTTGTGGCTATGGTCCTCCCTTCCAGCGTATCTAGAACATTTTGGATAACATAATGGTGGTTTGCTGCACTTCCCTTATAATTGCCATAATCATTGGGAGGATTGCTGGGCGCCAATACCGGCATTTCATAGTCTTTTACATGACAGTATTCTACTTGGTCCATGTATTGCCCTCCAACTTTTACTGAGCCATGTTGAGCGACAATGGTTAAACTGCTCTCCATGTTTGAATCCCAGACCGAGGTCGAATAGTTTATGCTTCCCATTCCTCCTTTTAAAAAGGAGAAGTTTACAAAACCTGAATCTTCGAAATCTGTAAGTTCTTGGTGGTTAAAGTCATTGAACTTGCCTTGAATATTCCCAATATCACCAAAAAGCCAAAACATGATGTCGATGAAGTGGCTAAATTGAGTAAACAGTGTTCCTCCATCCAATTCTTTTTTACCCTTCCAGTTTTTGCCTGTATAATATCTTTCGTCGCGGTTCCAATAGCAGTTTATTTGTACCATGTAGATGTCGCCCAATTTTCCGGATTGAACCAATTCCTTAAGCCAAACGCTGGGCGGACTGTACCTGTTTTGCATAACGCAAAATACCAGACGTTGTGATTGCAAGGATTGGAACAAGACCTCTTCACATTCCGCTTTGGTTAAACCCATAGGCTTTTCGCAAACTACATGGCAATTTTGTTTTAATGCCTTTAGACTTTGACTGGCGTGCAATCCGTTTGGGGTGCAGATATTTACAACATGGATTTCAATGCCAGATTGGTATAGAGCATCTTCAGAACTGAAAAAGGGTACGCGGAATTCATTTTCCAGTTCTTCTTTTAATTCCTCTCGGACATCTACTAGGCCAACCAACTCTGCCCCAGCGGTAGATTTAATCATATGGGCATGCCTTCGGCCAATATGCCCACAACCAACGATAGCAAATTTCTTCATACTGCTTTTCTTGAAACCAAAGGTAGAAAAATGGCGGGATTGCACTTTGCCATAGAAAGGAATGAACCGATAGCAGTTCTTTCTCGAATTCTACTATTTACCTAACCCAACATGTGCAGGGCACCTTGTTGTCCGGCTTTGGTTCCTAAAGCAATTCCCATACCTCCCATGCGAACGGCAGTCCAGACCCCTGGCTTCCATTCGCCGTACTTTGGTTGCTTTGTATTACCAATACCCATCGTGCCAGCCCAACTTAGTGCCATTTTTGGCGGTTGACCGTTAAATAATCTAGGTAAGATATCCCCTATTAAATATTGCTCAATTTCTTCCGTATTTTCTGTTGAAAAGGTTGTTTCAGCCTTAGGATGGATATGGCGCCCACCGCCCAATAATAGCCGTCCCGCATGCCCTCGAAAATAATTAAATCCTTCATGGTGGTGAAAGGTGCCTGGGGGGAATGGATGAGATAAGGGCTCTGACATCCAGACTTGGGCTCGGGCTGGTTTTATTTCATCGGGAAACCAGCGTTGTGCAAAGGCATTATTCGCAATTAAAATCTGTCCGCAGGGTAGGCTGAAATCATTTCCTGCAAGTATGCCAGAATCAATGTGGTGTACTTCAATTCCAGCTCTATATTCAATTCCCAAAGCCAGGCATTTTCCCAAAAGGGAATTCCAGAGCTTTTGAGGGTGTAATGCACCTTCAAAGCCATTAATAATTCCAAGTTCCAATTGTTTGAAATTTAGTCGGAATAATTCCGATGTATTCATTTCGCGAAATACGGTGCCAGGAATTCCAGAGATGTCTTTAAGGTTTCGGTTGACCGTTTCCAGCTGAGCCAAAAGTTCATACCCATTTTCTTTGTCCTCTGTAAAGAAAACTTCAATTCCTCCGCAGGTCTGAAATTCAAGGGCCTCATCCCCGTGGATTTCCCGGAGTAAAGAAAGGCCTTTAAACCGTTCTCCGGCCAGGGTATAGGCTTCTGTCTCACCCATGGAACGGACATCTGAAACCAATTCACTAATCGAACCAAAGCATGCAAATCCTGCACTGCGAACCGTTGCACCCTCAGGTCGAGCTCCCTTTTCTAAAACGACAACCCTTGCTGTAGGAACCCTAGTTTTTAAAAAATAAGCTGCAGAAAGTCCGGTAATGCCTCCGCCGACAATGCCAAAATCAGCATGGCGATTTAATCCTTCACGTTCCCACCAACTCAAATTGGGGTTCATGCCCAATTCATATAAGTAGTCAGTGCTGGTTTTAAATTCTTATGCAAAACTAGGAATCCAGCGGCGCAGCGAAATCCAAGCTCCATACAAGGCTGTGGTATACATCAAATCTCCAACAATTTGATTCAAAAAGAAAGAGGAAGTCAGGTCTCCAGCTTGATAAAATGGAATTCCGGCTGTCAAGGCCAATCCCCAACCTGCTATATTCATCGGATAATAGCCTGAACTTAACCAAACCAAACTATTTGAAATGAAATAGAAACCAAGTGACGATGCCAAACTGAAACCGAAAATGCGCATTCCTGTGATTTCTGAAGCAGCCAATCTGCTACCCATAAATAACATCCATGCCAAACCAAGGTATACTCCAAGTGCCGTTCCACTGAAAAAATAACTTAGCCCTTGAGCATAACTTGGCTGAATCCAAAGGTTTACCATCAAGTCACTTAAGAACCAAGCCATAGCTGAAACTACTATGGCGGTCAATCGATTTCCAAAGGCCACCATACCAAACAGGGCGATTCCCGCCATGGGGGATACATTCCATGGATGGGGCATTAGGCGGCTGAAGCCCGCTAAGGCAATTAAGAGGAAAGCTAAACGCTGAGATGTTGAAGACGAAATACGCATGGCGAATTTTTAATTGGTTCAAAGGTAAGAAAAGTAGATTGAACCCCGCTCTTAGTTTTCATGAGGCATGGGCTTTAAAAATTAGGGGTTAACAGCAAAGCTCGACGGTGCGATTCCAGCCGTAAATCTCTTTATAAATTCGCCTTGGTCCGTGTAGATGGCCACATCTGAAGCATTGGCAAAATCTCCAGCTTCACCTACAATCAAATCTCCATTTCTTGGATCTACTGCGATTCCATAAGCATTGGCACCAGAAATTAATACTCCGACGGTTTCTAGTTGGGCATCTAAAAACCAGACATCTCCATCGAGAATAAAGTAACCGTAACGTCCGTCCGTTGAGGATACAGCCCGTGTCGGATTTGCCTGGGCCTGGTCCAAAGTAATTTCGGTTGTGATGGTTCCTTGAGAATTCAGTTTCATCCAACTGCCGTACGTGAATGACCCTGTCCAATCTGGCTGGCCCCCATTCATCACCCAAATGGAGCCATTTAAGGCAAGGCAAGCCTGAGGGTAATCTCCAACTACAATATCAGTTTGTTTGGCAAATGGTTGTTCAGTAAGTATAGAAATGGTATTGCTAAAGGAATTTGGAACATACAATTTGCCCTGATGTGCCAATAAAAATTCAGGTAGGGCTCCCACTTCCACACTACCTTCAAATTGGCCGGATGTGGGGTTTATTTTCCGGACCTGCCCATTTCCGGAAAAGTCAACCCATTCACTTAGATAAAGGCCATTTTGGCCATTAACGAGGTACCTGGGCAACTGCAAGGATTGAATGTCGCCGAGGTATTTCATGCTGAAGCGATTTAATATCAAAATCCGGTTGGAATTGTTGAGCACCAACCAGAGTAAACTGTCACTGGTATACATGCTTTGCAGTACATCACCAGTAATTAGGCCTTGGTTTTCAACGGCAACCAAATCGCTGGTGTACCCGACTCCCCCGAAGAAATGAAAACCGATGCTGGAATTTGAATTGCCAAAGGCTCCCTCATTGCCGATGATGTAGCCCTCCTCGTAAGGCAATTTGACTTGATTTTGTTCTGGATCGGTACAACCGCTAACGGAAAAAAGGGCTAAAAATATTAACGCGGTTGCCGCTAAGGTTGATTGAGGAGGGTGCGATGTGATTTGCATGGTTTAATTGGTTTTTGATTGGATTTGATATGTTAATTGAAGGGAAAAATGCCGTCCGGGCTGTGGGCGCCGAAGTATCGTTTCAAACGATTGATTAGCAATATTATGGCAATAAATACCCAAGCGGAAAAAGGAACCATTGTTCAGTGGAATTTGTCCTTGCATTCCAATATCAAAAAGCAGGTATTCGGGTAGGTTTTGCTGTTGGTCTTCAGAGGTAAATCGTTCCGAGGTATATTGGCCCATTAGATTTAAGCCGATTTGAATGGGCATGCCCAATTTCACGATTGTTTTGAATTTCTGCTGGACAACGAGCCCCGATTGCCCTTGATGGGTAGGTAAATATGCCCATGAATTTTCGCTAATCCCATCCCCGGCAAATTGGAAGTTGTGTTGCCCCCACACTTGAATCTGGCTTTTTTCCCCTTCATATTGCCATTCCAATCGGTTGGTTATTCCGTATTGCAATGAATTGGGCTGCTGGCTGGCCTCCCACAAATTTCCCGAAGGAAGCCAAAGTATGTAATTGGCCATTTTTCCCCAATATCCCTTCCCATTCCAGCTGAACAGTCGGTTGTTTTTTTTCCATTTTATTTCAGATAGCACTTCCAGGGTAAAACCTGTTTCAGGCAAAAGGTTGGGATTGCCTCCGGGCTTCCAGTATAGGTCATTAAGGCTGGCCCAACGGTAATGGTCTTTGTAGCTTAGTCCGGGTTGAAAGCTAAGCGTTTTTACCTTGAACAGGTGTCCCAAATACAGGCTACCCACGGGATTTAAATTTCCCATAGATGATAATGGTAATCGAATGCTATAGTTGAACAACCAATTGCCTGGTCTAAATTGGCTTAGAAGGTAAGGTGAGTAGGTGTGTTGAAGCGGAATTCCTGCTGTATAATTGGTTTGAGTTGCCCAGGCTAGGCTTTGTTCCCAGCCGAAGGTAGAGTTAAACCACTTTAATGGCATCCAGCGCATTTCGGCTCGAAGATGCCCTGCCAAGGATTGAAATTGCGATTCCAATCCATCTTGCCTATACACCAACGAATCGTTCATCAAGCCAATGTTTACCAAAGCTTGCCAATGCCGATGTACATGCCAATCAAGGCGCTGCACCAGCCTAATCGAAAGGTCGTTTTGTCGTGCATTTTGGTGCTGACTGCCCATGGCAGCCGGGATTTCACGATGAGCTTGGCTAACCCATGCATGCCAAGCGGCATGCAGCCGCCCAAACCGCTGTCCAAACCCTGCCATCAGATCGTTTTTAAAGTACCCGTTGTTGGTTTGTTCCACCTGTGGAAATCCGGGTTGAGAAAAATCGCGGAATTCAAAATTATTCCTCGACCATTGTTGCGATAGGCAGGCATAGCCCCAATTAAAATTCCCTTCAAATTGAACTGCCCATTGCCCGGCCAGCCCCCCAAAACTACGGGCTTGCAATCCCCATTGAACTTTCCATCCAGGTTGGCTTAGGTTTAATGGACCAGTTTCTACCAAAATCAAGCCTCCACTTCCTCCGCTACCCCAACGTCCGGCTTCTCCGCCTTCCAACATTTGAATTCGCTGAATGGCTATACTGGGCAACAGCGATAGGTCGGCTTGCCCTGCAGACAAATAGTTCAACGGGATTCCTTCCCAAATCAAGGAACTGCGTGAGGCTCCCATTCCACGGAATGAAACAGAGCTTAATATGCCTGGCCCGTAGCTGCGGACTTGAGCAGTAGATTGATAACTTAAAGCTGTGGCTACATCCCAGTGTGCCAATTGATTTAGCTGCTCTTTGTTCAGTTGCAGCTGTCCGGGTTGATCTAAATGGAAGCCCCATATATAGGAAAATTCATAGCGTCCCAGCAGAATATGGACAGTATCCTGTTGGGCATGGGCCAAAGAAACAATACACGAAAGCCACAAAACGGACTTTACCCATGGATTCATACGAAAAATGCCTTAGGTACACACCCCCCGGTGCACGATCGGTTAGGCTGGCAGGTC
>JAQCBQ010000116.1 GCA_027621385.1 Bacteroidota bacterium
TTGCTCCCGAAGCTGTAGGCGTTGGAGATTCGTGCTGATGACCGGCTGCGTGGGTGCTTTTTCTAACCCGTTCTGCCCTGTTAGCGTGTTCCTCCTCTACCCCATCCATAGGATACACTTCGGTTTCCAGATTCGATGCCTCCATTGGGCTTGAAGAAGCTGTTTCCGATTTTTGCTTTAATAACGTTGACTGAGAGCCCAGATTCGGAGCCGATTCTTGCTGTACGGGCGAGGATAACTTAGAGCGCTGCTCTTCGGGTTGAGCCTCCTTCACCTCCTCTGTAGAAGAATAAGCCATTGATTTTTGTTGTTCGGGTAAAATCAAATATCCCAATGAAATCAGCAGGGTTAGGGCAGCGGCAGCCACAAGTCCGTACGGCAACCTGGCCCAAGGCGATTTGGGCTTCTGGGGTAGATTTCGTTCCGCTTTAAACAAATCTGATGTTTGCAACAACAAATGGCGGGCCTCCATGTATTCTTGTTCCGAAAAATATGGGCCAACGAGGTTTTTTTGCTCCTCTGACAAATCCATCCAATTTTTGGTTTGAAGAAGCTGTTCCACCTGTTCCCAGGGCAGTTGATTTAATCGTTCCTGATCCATTGGTGATAAATTAATTGGTAGGTTTAAGGTGTTGAAGCATTCCACCCAGTTTTTTTACTGAATAAAACAATCTTGATTTGATTGTTCCTTCCGGCAATTCCATGACTTCGCTGATTTCCCTGATGCTAAATTCCTGTTGATAACGCAGAAGGAAAACCGTACGGTGGGCCTCGTCCAGTTGAAGGAGAGCTTCTTGCAACGATTGACTGAAGGCATTTAAGTCGGCTTGTACATCTGCTCCAAGTTCATTGTTTCCCTGTTTTACGTCTTCTGCTTTTATTCCCTGGGCATGCACTTGATTTCGAACCTGCATTTTTCGCCATTCGCTTTTGCTTAAATTCGAAGCAATGGTAAACAGCCAGGTTTTAAATCGGTATTCAGGATTAAACAGATGTGGCTTTTCCCACACGCGAGCAAAGGTCTCTTGAGCCAAATCCTGCACCAATTCCATTTGGCCGGGGTGCATGCGCAACAAAAACGACACTAAGGATTGCTTATGCCTTTGGTATAGCCGTTGAAAATCCGGGTGATTTTTATTTAGGACGCCGGACATTAATTCTTCATCCTCCGGTTCATCCGTTTTTGTTTTCCACCACATAGAAATGACTTTCATAACATAGGGTTTACGCCCGAGTGCCAATTTAGTTCAAAATATAACGAATTTTGTGGAATGCAAACCAATCCATCCATAGGAATTTTAGGTGGAGGCCAATTGGGTCAAATGATGCAAGAAGCGGCACTCCCCTTGAACATTCGACTGCGCTTCCTTGACCCTTCCCCCGATGCACCGTGTTCGGCCTTTGCAGACCAATTGCAGGTCGGAAACTGGAAAGATGCTTCAACGGTTGCCGAGTTTGGACAAGGATGCTCTGCTTTGGGTATTGAATTTGAAGACGTCAGTGCAGAAGGAATTGACCAATTGGAGCAGGCCGGAATTTCCTGCATTCCAGCTTCAAACCTGCTGCAGCTTATCCAAGACAAATCAGAGCAAAAAAAGTTTTTACAGCGTTCGGGCATCCCCACATTGCCCTTTCAGGTCATACACTCTGTACACGAAATACAAGAATATCCCTGCATCCTTAAAAAGGCAAAAGGCGGATACGATGGCTATGGTGTAAAGAAAATTGAATCTGCCTTGGAATTTCCAACCCAATGGAGTGGTCCATTTGTGGTTGAGCCCTTGTGCCGCATTAAAAAAGAAATCTCTGTTTTGGTAGCCCGTAATTCAGAAGCTGAGCTGGCGGTTTGGGAACCTGCAGAAATGGTATTTAATGCTCAAACGCACATGGTAGAGCGGATCATTTCGCCTGGGGAGTTGACATTGGAGCAGCGGCAACAAGCCATTCAGTTGGGTAAAGATTGTGCATTGGCATTGAAATCGACCGGAATCCTGGCTGTTGAGATGTTTTTAACCGAAGACGATACCTGGCTGGTGAACGAAATGGCACCCAGACCTCACAATTCAGGTCATTGGACCATTGAAGGCTCGGCCACCAGCCAATTTGAACAGTATGTTCGAATTTTAAGTGGTTTGCCCTTAGGATCAACAGAATCTACAGGCTATTCTGCCACCTTAAATCTGCTTGGGGCAGAGGATGCGGAAGGAACTGCAGATGAGGCGACTGCCAGACAGCAACTGTCCGGTTTCCCCTTTATTCAGCTTCATTTGTACGGCAAAAAACAGGTTAAACCGCATCGGAAAATGGGGCATATCACTGTGGTGGCAAAAACAGCTCAGGAATTACATGAACACCTGTCAAAAATCCCCCCAAATTTCCTTCGAATTTCTTCCCTATCTTCAAAACCTTAAATTTGCTTTATGGACAAGGCCGTACGTGTTGGAATTGCTATGGGCAGTGCATCTGATCTTGAAATCATGTCAGCCGCTGCTGAGGTCTTAGACCAAGCAGGAATCCCTTTTGAAATCACCATTGTCTCTGCACATCGAACCCCAGAACGTTTAATGCAATACGGCAGCAAAGCGCATCAACGGGGACTATCCGTATTGATTGCCGGAGCAGGTGGTGCGGCGCATTTGCCTGGCATGTTGGCCAGTTTAACCCCTCTGCCCGTCATTGGGGTTCCGATTTTATCGTCCAATTCCTTACACGGCGTGGATTCCATTTTAAGCATACTTCAAATGCCCGGTGGAGTCCCTGTGGCTACCGTTGGACTAAACAATGCCAAGAATGCGGGGCTTTTGGCCTTGCGCATCTTAGGGGTTGCTTCCCCTGAAATTCAACAGCAGCAAGTTCAGCAAATCAAGGAGCAAAGCGAAAGCGTCCTTAAGTCCTTACCCAATGTAGAATGCCCGCGCTGGGCCAACCAAATCCCCATACCTCAAGGGGTTTTTACGACCAACGACTCGATTTAACATGAAGTTTATACCCTTTTGTTTTATACTAACCTTTGGCCTTTGCGGTGTGGCGATGAGCCAAAACTACCCTGCGGGAGCCAAATCTGCATCCTTGGGGCATGCCTCTGTTGGATTAGCGGACATTTGGTCGGCCTACAACAACCAAGCCGGATTGGGTTTTCTTGAGGCACCTGAAGTGGGTGCTTTCATTGAAAACAGATTCATCATGCAAGAACTCAATGCTCAAGGCTTGGTGTATGCTCATCCATTTAAAAAAATGGGAGGCACCTTGGGCTTCAGCCTGTATCGCTTTGGATATTCAAATTTTAACGACAACAAACTGGGCTTTACTTTTGCCAAAAAATTTGGAAAGGTATTTTCGGCAGGCATACAGCTCAACCTGCATTATTTTCAACAAGGGGGCACCTATGAATCGCTTCTAACCGCTTCCGGAGAATTGTCGTTTCTATTGTTTTTATCTGAGAACTGGACCTTTGGGGCTCATGTTTTCAATCCCACCCGGACCTCAATGGCGAGTTTTGACCGAGAAAAAATTCCTACTGTGTTCCGATTGGGCACGGCTTATGCGTTTAGCGATAAAGTGCAAGCCACCTTAGAGTTGGAAAAAGATTTGGTGTACGATCCGACATTTCGGGCTGGTATTGAATACAAACCCGGAAAGAAAGTCTCCATTCGGGCAGGCCTGAATTCCAATCCCATTTCTCCAGCTTTCGGACTCGGATTGCATTTTGGGAATTTTGTCATCGATGCGGCTTCTTCCTGGCATCAAGTGTTGGGCTTTAGTCCACAAGCCGCACTCAGTTACCGGTTCAATCGCCCTAAAAGCCGCAGAAAATGAGGCGATTTCTTTGCTTCATTTTATGGGTATTGCTCCTGGCATCCGGTCCTCAACTGCTGGCACAATCTGGCAGCGGAGACCCGAAAAAAGAGAATCTCATTGAGCGGCTCATAGAAACGATTACCGAACAAAGCGATGCTGAAATTGATTACACCGAGTTTGTTGAAGATTTAAATTTCTTTTACGACAATCCCATCAACCTGAATAACGCTAAACCTGAAGACCTACGTAAACTTCTTTTGCTCAGCGAACTTCAAATTCAGAACCTTGCGACCTACCGCCGCCTGTACGGAGACCTGCTGAGCATCTATGAAGTACCGCTGATTAAAGGTTGGGATCAGGAAATTCTATATTCCATCATGCCCTTTTTGACTGTGGCACCTGTTATACAAAAACAACCCTTGAAATTTAAAAATGTACTGAAATACGGGAAACATGAACTGATTGGCCGGTATTACGATGTGCTGGAACCCCAGCAAGGCTACATTACTCAACCCGGCGACAGCATGCCCGATTATTTGGGGCCATCCTATCAGGTATTTACACGCTACCGTTTTAAGTACAAAGACCGCATCAGCATTGGCTTTACCGCCGAAAAAGACCGGGGCGAAGAGTGGTTTGGAGGCTCACAGCCACAGGGCTTTGATTTCTATTCGGCCCACCTTATGCTCAAAGATTTCGGACCTTTAAAAACACTGGTCATAGGAGATTTTCAAACCCAATTTGGGCAAGGATTAACGCTGTGGAATGGAATTGGGTTCCGAAAAACAGCCTATGCCATGAACATAAAGCGAAACGCCGTTGGGATTCGAGCTTATACGGCAACCAATCAATTCACCTTCAACCGAGGTATTGCCGCTACGCTCAACATGGGCTTTATTGCCAAAGCCCTTAAAAATTTAGATGCTTCAGCCTTTGCCTCTCATAAACCCATTGATGGCAATATTGGAGAATTAGATACCTTGACGGGCGAGGCACTAGAGGTGTCAAGTTTCTTATTGAGTGGCATGCATAGAACAGTGTCGGAACTTGCCAAGAAAAACACCATCGATGAAACCGTTTTGGGGGGAAATTTAACCTTCCGAGGTAAAACATTCAAGGTGGGAGCCACGGCAGTACACACTCAATTTTCAACTCCGTTTAGTCCCTCAGATCAATTGTACAACAAATACCGTTTCGCCGGAGACCGATTAACCAACATAGGCATGGATTACGATTGGCTGGTTCGAAAGCTCCATGTATTTGGTGAATTTTCAATGAGCGACAATGGAGGGCTTGCCATGCTGCACGGCATGCAAATCAGTCTGCATTCCAATCTAAACTTCTCGGCCTTGTACCGAAATTTTTCCAAGGAGTATCAGAATTTGAAGTCCAATGCCGTTTCCGATCGATTTGGAACCCAAAACGAAGAAGGCTTGTATGTGGGGTTTGAAGCCAGTCCATTTAAGAAAGTTAAAGTTCAGGGCTATGTAGATTTGTTTGCCTACCCTTGGGTTCGGTCCAATATTGCCTACCCTTCAAAGGGATATGAGTACTTGGTTCAGGCCTCGTTTATTCCCAACCGAAATTTTGAAATGTATGTGCGGTTCAGGCATCAAAACAGGCCAGAAAATGCCACTGGAATTGAGACGGGGCCTGCCGAAGTGATTCATTTTCAACGCAACAATTATAGGTGGAATGCCACCGTGCGCGTAAGCAAAGAATTACAGCTGCGCAACCGTTTGGAATGGGTAACAGTAAGCAGACCCGACAAGCCGTTTGAAATGGGTTTTATGGTGTATCAGGATGTCATTTATAAGCCCTTAAAATTGCCTTTGGATTTCTCTGGACGGATTGGCTTATTCAGCACACAGGGATCTGAGGCGCGGGTCTATGCCTATGAAAATGACGTATTGTACAGCTTCACCGTACCCGGATTTTCCGGAACCGGCATGCGAACCTACTTGAACATCAAATGGGAAGTCCGGTCGAACCTAACTCTATGGTTGCGCTGGTCGCAAACCTATTACAGCGACCGTTCGGCCATCAGTTCCGGTGCCGAAGAAATTGATGGAGACACCCGCAATGATCTTCGAATTCAGCTTCGCTACACATTCCGCGCCGCCGGAAAGCGCTGATTCACATCAGAAATCAACATATAGAAGCGAACTAAAGTGCTTTTTGGGGCGGCTGATCCGGCTATCGTGGGTAGTACGCGTTGCGCCGGCTGTGGCAGCAGTGTGTGCAGCGTGGCTCCCAAGGTCGCCCGCTCCACGCACGCTGCCGAAGCCGCCGCCCCTGCGCGCTACCCTACTCTATCCGGGCCGCATGGCCACCTCAGTCCAAACTGGGGTTCTAATCTCAGGTTAAACTGCCCCTTTTTTCTATTGACGGAAAACGCGCTGTTATTCCAAAAATATTTTTTGCCGAACCGTACCCGTTGTGGTTTGAATTTCCATCAAGTACATCCCTCGAACCTGATTTTGAATATCAATGGAATAGGTTGAATTCATGGGGAAGGTCTTTTGTTGAAAAATGCGTTGGCCCATCACATTAAATACTGACAAGGAAGTAATATCCAGTTGATGCGCCGACACATGGAAAATTCCATTGGAAGGATTGGGATATACGTTCAGGGAAATGGTGGGATTGGAAGCAGTTTCATCGCTCATAAAAGGCGCATTGCAAGGAAATTGAGCAATCTGATCATAGAATTGCTGAACGGAAGTGCTTAACCCAGCTGCTGCAAAGGCACTCGAAATATTGTCATTGGAGCGTTGATAAACAACCGCATAAGATTGCCTTACAGTATCTCCACTGTTAAATCCAACTCGGGTATTGGAAGCGTATGCCGACCTGTCACCAGGCGTACCCGGATTATCTATAGGATAACCCGAACCAAAAAAAGCCGTAGGCGCCCCATTTTGATTTACCAAGGAAGAACCGTCTGGCAATAGCCCATTTAAAACATTCCAACGTTCAGCATCAGAAAAAGTGTTCCACATATTTGGTATTATAGAAGTGAATGGTCTATCCAGACCCACAATAGAGATGGCAGGGGGTGTAAATCCATACCCAATCGAAGTCCCCCCTACTGTATCATCAATGGCATCTCCATTGTAAAAAAGCAAGGTACTTGATGCCGAGTCCGACCACATTCTATCATCCAAAGCGTTACCTATATCTCCATCGACCACTACACTCTGCACAAATTGAGGGTAATTGGTGGTGGACCTATTGATGGCCATAACATCAAAAAAAGTAAGGTTATCTAAAAACGTATTTGTTTTGTATTGATAAACCATGGTATGGACTTCAATTCCAATGGGAGGAGTAGGTGTTTGAGTATGATTACCCGCATTATCGTTGTGAATTAGATAGATGGCACAAGAGCCTTTGATGCACGGATAGTCTCCATCATTGGGATTATATACCCCATCGGAATTGTAATCAACAAATGGCGCTAAATATTGAGCTTGCCCCATGCTGGTATTGCCGTGGGCCGGCCAGGAATTAATGGCTTGCATGGCCTCAGCGGAGGGCGGAGTAGCAGAGCCGCAACCGGAAGTAATAGTACCATTTTCGCAGCCCCACCAGAGTATAAACTGCTGAATATCCGAATGACAAACACTCCAAATGGAGTTGCCCCAATCTGCTTGGTATTGCGTCGTATTAAAAGCACCTGGAGTAGAAACGGGTCCGGGAAAAAAATCCTGCAACCCATCATTATAATCGCCCGAGGCCATGAATAAATTTCCTTGAGCGTTTTTACCTGCAAACACCAACCGAGCTCCAAACAGGCAGTGCAAACCAGTACCCTTAGGAACTTCATATCCCTGTGAAAAGGTGTATGTATTGTAAAATAAAGTACCGGTATTGCCAATAAAAGCATTTATATTATTG
Source organism: Bacteroidota bacterium (assembly GCA_027621385.1). Classification (GTDB taxonomy): domain Bacteria; phylum Bacteroidota; class Bacteroidia; order CAIKAF01; family CAIKAF01; genus CAIKAF01. The sequence goes on from JAQCBQ010000116.1 coordinate 7,699, forward strand.
CTATTGAGCATTTTAAAATCTGATTGTGCAGAGCTCAAATTGGGAATGAGAAAAAGTAAGAAGAGATAAAATTGAGATTTTGCCATGTCGATGTGAGATTTAGAGTAATGAATGAGGAAAAAGCGACTCACCATGCCTTGGAAAATCAGTGAACAGGGTAGAGTTTAATGAAAAATTTAAATTCAGAGCAAGAACGTATAAGGGAAGTTAGGCAAAACAAGAATGAAATGCCACCCTAAATGCACTATTTTTTTATTTATGGTTTATTTTTAT
>JAQCBQ010000117.1 GCA_027621385.1 Bacteroidota bacterium
TGAAAAGCGACATGATGAATGCCCTCCCCGTTTTTTTCCAAAAAATGTTGAATAGGACTATTGGGGTGAGTCGCTGTGAGAAGTTCAATTTTATTGGGCCCGGCTTGAAAAAAAGACGTTTCTACTCCTTCAGAATCAACGCGTTCTCGTTTATAAGGAGCTGTGCCGAGTAATTTTTCATAGAGTTCCTCTGAGGCCTTGAGGTCGGCCACGGCAATTCCTACGTGTTCAATTTTTCCCAGGGCCATTATTGAAGGATAAGGCGTTGAATCTGAATGGTGTTGTTTAATTTAAATGACAACAAATATGTGCCAGATTGGATATGATTCGGAACATTTAGGAATTGTGCTTGTTCACCCATGCCAAGTTGCAAAGACCATTCATGTACAGTCCTTCCACTTAGGTCGGTGAGTTGGAAAAGACCTAATCCTGCTTCTGCCAAATTTAGGTGTACGGAAAAGGATTGCTTAGCTGGATTTGGGAAAACCTGTAGGGATTCAAAACCATTGAGTTGATTTTCAATACTAAGTGGTCCTGAAATATTAATATCATCAAGGTAAAAATGATTGCCTCCACCTGAAATAAAATCAAATTTTAAACGCACATTCGTTCGGTTGGCCCAAGGTTGAAGGGCAGTACCTGTTAAAGAGTCGGAGCGCCAATCCGATTTGGAAGCTGGAATAAAATCTTGGGTGCTGATTCCGGAAGATGCCAATTCATTGGCTGTCATTGTTCTACGGAGCGTCCATGTTTGTCCACAGTTGCTACTAATGGAAATGAGCAATCGGTCGTCGCTGTTGGTAGCGCGTTTGGCATAAGCAAATCGAAAGCTCATTCGAAGGTTTCCGTTCAGAGCTGAAAAGTCGTAAGACGGGCTAATTAGCGAATATCGTTTTCCGAGAGGGCTCCCATTGTTATTGACTTTTAATGAATTTGGCCAAGTATAAAAGGCTTGAGAAGAGCTTTCCCAGCCGAAGGGTGAATTCGGGGTAGATGTAGCGGTCCAACGTCCAAAGTTTAGAGGGTCGTTATTGAAGGTGTCGAAATACACCCAATTTTGATCGTCGGCATTGGCATCAAGGATTCGGATGGCCTTTTGCCGGGTAATGGAGTTGGTTCCGCCGGCTGAACCAACGGTTAAGGTTACTGAGTAATCGCCCGGGCTATTAAAGGTTATGTATGGGTTTTGGTCTGTTGAAGTGAGGGTTTCAGTGCCATTGCTGATGCTCCAGGACCAAGAAGTTGGGGTTGCATTGGAAGTACGGTCTGTCAACAGCAGAGCTGACCCGGTGCAGGCGGTAGTTTTATCGGCATGGAAGTCGGCGATTGGGGCGCAATTTTGATCGAAACCGGTTTGAGTACCTGTAGCAATTAAGTTCGCACTTTGCCAAAGTGAATTTCGTTGGCCGGAACTTGCGTTTATGGCTGTATTCATGCGTGAGGCTTGGCCTGTCGTAAACATTTTAGAGCAAAGGGCATAATCCATAAAATTTTCCACGTTGTCTAAGGAACCGCAGGTGGTTTGAGATAGGTTGCAATTGTTGCATGAACCACTGGTTGCTGGAACATCTGTCACTAAATCATCTCCGCATCCAGAGCCACAGGAATTAAACCCCCAGGGGTGTAAAAGTCCAAAAAAATGACCTGTTTCATGCGTAATTACCCGGGCATTGAAATTGCTGCCATCTGCTGTTCCAATGCTGCCTGTGTATCTATTATCTAAAATAATGCCATCCGTAGCGGCGCTGGGAGCTGTTCCGGGCAAATAGGCATAACCTCCGATGATACCACCGCCACTACTTTCTATGCTGTTAACCACCCAAATGTTGTAATACTTATTTCTAGGCCAGTATATCAAACTTTTCGCTTTGTCATCAGCGTTGTAAGTTAGATATGATTGAGTTCGGGTAATTCCATTGCTGCAATTTCCATTGGGATCTTTTTTAGCCAATCTAAATTCAAAACCCACATTTCCGACTCGGGGAATAAAGGAGGATACGACCTGATTGGCATCTGAATTTAGCTTGTTAAAATCTTCATTTAAAATCCGAATGGCATCGGCGATTTGAGCATCGGAAATGTACTCCATCCCATTGTCATGAATGATATGTACCACAACAGGAATAATGTAATTGGCCTCGGTTCCTGAGCTAAATTCAGGCTCATTTTCAGCAATCCATTGATTAAAAGATTCGAAGTCAACCTGCAATTGAGGATTGTCAGCAAAGGCTTTCTGAACCATTTCACTGGTTAAACAATAGTTTTGAGACTGAAGGTTGTGAAAAAATAGAACAAGGGTAAAAAGGGCTACTGCAAATCGAATCCGGCTCATGGGGTCATTTTGGTGTGAAGTTAGCAAATCATACGGAAGGGAGTTAAGCACCTTCGCTGATTTTTAATCAAATTTTTAAGGGGATTTGATCTTTTGGTGCAATGCTCATTATTGATTGATGTCAATAAATCGCTGAATGTCTTGATTTATTCCGAAGACCAAAATGGTGTCAGTGGCCAATAAAACGGTGTCTTGGCTAACTACCCCAAGAATGTGCTTATCTCGAATGGTTTCGCCTTCCTTATTCACGTGTGTCACTTCCCTTTTAATTGTAATTAGGTCGATTTGATATCTATTTCTTAAATTGATATCTGCTAGTGACCGGTTTGCGACTGCGGGAGGAGTTTTAATTTCGACAATTTCATAATTGTCAGGCAAAGGCATGTAATAAATGATATTGGGATTGATCAGGCGTTCTGCAACCAACATGGCTACTTCATCCTCTGGCGATAGAATTTCACCACAGCCAATTTTTTCCAGAATCATACGTTGGTGATGCCCTTCGGCCCGTGCGATAATTCGCTTTACTTTCAATTCCATAAGAAGGACTACGCAAAGCATTAGGGTATCAAATTTTCCTTCTCCAATGGCCACAATTACAGCATCCATTTCATGGACATTTTGGGCTTTTAGTGCCTTCAAGTCTGTCGCGTCCATGGTTACTCCAAAGGCAACTTCTCCACTTACACCTTCAACCTGATGTTCATCGTTATCAATAGCCAGGACTTCGGCTCCTCGACGGCTCAGTTCCCGAGCGATGGAAGTACCAAAAAGACCCAGACCAATTACGGCATACCGTGCATTTTTCATAGGATTAAGGTATTAAAGTTGAGGGTCATGTTTTAAATCGGCTAGGAATTATTTAAGAGGAAGGAGGAGTTGGTCCAGATTCTGTATTGTCTGGTAAATCAGATGAGGGATTAGGAGTATAAGTAGCGTCAAAATCTGCATCGTATGGACTTTGCGGAGGTGGACTTAAATAATGCTCATCAGAAAATGCCTCATCGAAAGGCCGAATTGCCTCTTTTCTCAAGTCTTCTTTCATGGATTGACCTGATTCAGATATTTCGCGTTTAATGGTATCTGTAGCTGTCCTGAACTCTCTCATCCCTTTACCAACCACCCTTGCGATTTCAGGTATTCCTTTTGACCCAAATAGAAGGATAATGGCGAGAACTATCAAAATAAACTCTCCTCCGGAAACATCAAAAAGGAGCAGAGCATGAAGCATTATACCAACATCATTAAAGGTTCTTCCAACATGGCCTTCAATGTTTGAAGGAAGGCGGCGCCTGTAGCGCCATCTACAGAACGATGGTCGCAACTTAAAGTTACGGTCATGGTATGTCCCACCACAATTTGGCCATTCCGTACTACAGGTTCTTGCCGTATGGCTCCAACGGCAAGAATAGCAGAATCAGGGGGGTTAATAATGGCCGTAAAATTACTGATTCCAAACATGCCTAAGTTAGAAATGCTAAAGGTGTTGCCTTGCATTTCTTCGGGTTGTAGTTTTTTGTCTTTAGCTCGCTGAGCGAAGTCTTTAACCGTTGCCGAAATGTCTGAAAGAGACCGTTGATCGGCATGTTGAATAACAGGAACCACTAGGCCTTCTGGAACAGCCACAGCAACGCCAATATTCACATAATCGTGGAAACGGATTTTATCTCCGAGCCAAGCTGAATTTACGGCAGGGTGTTTTCTTAAGGCCAAGGCCACGGCTTTAATAACCATGTCATTGAATGAAACAGCCACATTCATGTTGTTTTTAAGCACATTCCGTGCAGCGACAGACTGGTCCATATTGATGTCCATCGTCAGGTAAAAATGCGGTGCTGTAAATTTACTTTCTCCAAGACGTCGAGCAATGGTTTTCCTCATTTGCGAAATCGGCATCTCATGGCTACTATTGGAGGTAGTAAATTGGATTCCAGGGGCGGATTGGGCGCTTGAAGCAGAATCCAAATCCTTTTTGATGATGCGTCCACCATCTCCGGAACCTACAATTGATCTTAAATCAATGCCTTTATCTTTAGCAATCGATTTGGCAAGAGGACTTGCCTTTACTCGATCGCTGCTGCTGCCATTGGATGGAATCACTTCAGGAGCAGGTGTTGCAGGAGTGGGGGCACTGCTGCTTTTGGTTGGTTCTTCAGGGGCAGGGGCAGCCGCTTGCTTAGGGCTTTCGGTCAACAAAGCCGACACGTCTTCGCCTTCCTTTCCTAGGATGGCTAAAATGGAATCTACCGGAGCTGTGCCCCCTTTGGGGACGCCAATATGCAATAATACGCCTTCTTGGAAGCTCTCGAATTCCATGGTGGCTTTATCGGTTTCAATTTCAGCCAATAAATCACCGGCCTTCACTTTTTCTCCAACATTTTTATGCCAAGCGGCAACCACACCTTCGGTCATGGTATCGCTTAACTTGGGCATCCGAACTATTTCAGCCATGATTTTGAATTAATGGGTTTGAATAAAAGGATAATTGGGCTCAGAGTAAACATACTCCCATAGGGCGCTTGCATCAGGGTATGGTGAGTTTTCGGCAAATTCAACCGATGCATCCACCTCGGCTTTCACATCTTCATCTATGGCATCCAGTTCTGCGTCTGTAATCCATTTGTTCTCTTGTAAAACAGACAATGCATGTAGAATGGGGTCTTTGTCTTTGTATTCATCAACCTCATTTTTACTGCGGTATTTTTGGGGGTCGGACATTGAGTGTCCTTTATATCTGTATGTTAGCGCCTCAATCAGAGTTGGTCCTTCGCCGGATCTGGCTCGTTCCGCTGCGCGCGCAATCGCCTCATGAAAAGTATCTGCCCGCATACCATCAACCGCTTCAGAGGGCATGTCGTATGAGAGCCCAAGTTTATACAGCTCGGTTACGTTCGATGTGCGTTCCACCGAGGTTCCCATAGCGTATTTGTTGTTCTCAATGATAAAAATAACAGGCAGTTTCCACAGCATGGCCAGATTGAAGGTTTCATGAAAGGAGCCCTGGCGTACGGCTCCGTCGCCCATGTAGCATAAAGTTACCCGGTCATTGCCATTGAACTGGTCGGCAAAGGCCAGGCCGGCACCTAAAGGGATTTGACCGCCAACAATACCGTGACCTCCCCAAAATCTTAAATCTCTGGAAAACATATGCATGGATCCACCATTTCCATTGGAACATCCGGTAGATTTTCCGTACAATTCCGCCATCATATATTTGGATTCCATTCCTTTGCCTAAAGGGTGAATGTGGTTCCGGTATGCAGTAATCATATTGTCATCAGGCCGAATGGCGGAACATGCTCCTGCAACAAGGGCTTCCTGACCGATGTAGAGGTGACAAAACCCGCGGATTTTCCCCATGGTGTACATCATACCGGCTTTTTCTTCCAGCCGGCGCCACAGCAACATATCCTTATACCATTTCAACCATGTTTCCTTGGAGAAATTGTTTTTTGAAACCGACGCTTTCTTTGCCATATTTCTAATTATTGACTGCAAAAATAATAAAACGCAGTCCAATGACAAACCATTTCCTCATTAGGTTTTTCAATGATTTGGCCCACAATTGCAATCTGAATCCCATAAAATTCGGGTGGCCGGAAGGGCATCTTGCAAGGACTTGATTGTTTCAGGGTGCAGGTCGGTAGAGCGAATATCCAATTCAATCAATTGTACCATTCCCGTCATTTTGGCGGGCAGTTTGAAAATTGGATTCGAGGAAAGACAAAGGTTATTTAAGCGGGTTAGTTGAAGTATGGCATCTGGGACTTGATAAATTTCATTTTTCCTAAGGTTTAAGGACTCTAGTTTCATCAAATCTCCCAGTTCTTTAGGCAGGCTTTCCAAATCGTTGCGTTCCAAATTAAGGATTCTTAGTTTTTTAAGTTGAGCGATTTCCGGGGGGATAGAGGTGATTTTATTTCTAGATAAATCCAATTCCCGCAGGTTCGGGAATTCAAATACTTGCTTGGGTATGCGTTTAAATTTTTGCCGGGTTAAGGCTAGCCGGGTAACCTTGCCGGGGTGTTCCAATGCAATTTTTAGGTCGGTGTACAAAGGCTCATCTCTGAATTCTACAGTTTGGGCTTGGAAATCAGGTTGGAAAACCATGACTCCCATTAATATTAGCATCATTTTAATGAAGCCTTTCATGAATTGAATGAGCATGTTTGGCATCAAGTTGCAGTTGATGGATCAGTTCTGATTGACCTGAGAATGCCTTTTCTTCGCGCATCCGGTCCTTAAAGATCAAATTGATGTTTTGTCCGTACAAATCCTGATCGAAATTGAAGAGATGAGCCTCAATATGTCGGGTTTCATTTTGGCTGACCGTAGGCCGGATACCGATGTTGACCATGGCATTAAAGCTGCCGAATTGTGTTTTAGCGGTTGCTGCATATACCCCGTTGGCGGGGATAAGCTTGTTGGGGTCATTCACCGTTAGGTTTGCAGTTGGGAAGCCTAATTTTTTACCTAATCCTTGCCCGTGTTGAACGCTTCCCTGGAGGGCATATGGGTAGGTTAAAAACTCTGCTGCCGTTTTTACATCTCCGGCTTCTAAAGCTTGTCGAATTTTAGTTGAGCTCACCTTCACCTGGTCAATATCTTGGGCAGGTATTTCCTCCAATTCGAACGACAATTGAGAAGACAGAGGAAGCAGCAAAGAATAATTGCCGGTTCGATTCCTTCCAAAATGATGGTCATACCCAACCACCAAAGTATGAACATTCAAGGAACCTTTCAAAAACTCAGATACATAATCTTCGGCCTTCATTCTACTAAAAGCACCATCAAATGGAATAATTAGCATATAATCAAGGCCCATTTCTGAGAGCAGCTGCTGTTTTTCCTCCAAGGTGTTTAGCAACTTTAAATCATTGTCGTCCGGAAAGAGAACCAATCTGGGATGTGGGTGGAAGGTAACAAGGACGGATTCTCCTTGAATAGCGGCAGCCCGTTCAATAACTCGGTTTAGAATTTTCCTATGGCCAATATGGATACCATCAAAAGTTCCAGTGGTCAACACTGGTTTTTTAAATTTTGGCCATTCCTGAATTCCGTGAATTACTTGCATATTTCCCTGCAAAGGTACACAAACTAATGCCAGATTTGGAGGGCTCAGCTACCAAATGCTCATGCGTTAAAACAGTTTAAATGTCAATAAATAAGACTTTTTCTGATTGTTTTTTGGATATCTTCGACCCAAACAAAACGACTTTTTTATGAGAAACTTCTGGGGTTCTTTCTTTGGTTCAATCTTGGGCTCGGTTATTTCCTCCATTTTGTTCGCCGTTCTTGTAATTGCAGGAGTTGCGGCAGTGGTTTCGGCTGAGTTTGGAGGCTCTGAACAAGTGATGACCGATGCCGAGGAAAAAACAGTATTGCATTTAAAGTTTTCTTACCCCATTATCGATTCTAAAGATCAAAATCCCTTTGCAGAAATAGATTTTGGTTCCGGTTCAAATACCAAATTGACCGCGTGGGAAACCATTCAGGTGTTGGATTATGCCAGCACAGATGCCAAGGTGGTGGGGTTGTTCTTAGATATAGAAGGAGTAGCTACAGGAATGGGCAACGCATACGAAATACGTCAGGCCTTAGAGCGGTTTAAAGCAAAAGGAAAGTTCATTGCT
>JAQCBQ010000118.1 GCA_027621385.1 Bacteroidota bacterium
CCCAGCGGGCTTGCGGGGGCTCCCAAGGTCGCCTCCGCGCCTCGCGGGGCAGGCTTCGGCCACCTCCGGGCTACCTGGCTCAATCCCTGCCGCGGGCGTCCTCGAGACCATTCCCATTTGTTCGAATGAATCTGCTTGAGTGGTTCAATTTAAATAAAAACACCTGCAATCGCAGGTGTTTCATTTTTTAAGCCTTTAAATGTGTTCAAAGGGTAGTAAAAGAAAAATGCCTGCAACAGGTATCTGTTGCAGGCATTTTCAATCCATTTCTTTATTCGTAATCTCCACCTCTAGCCTCATCAACCTCAACCTCAGAAATGACAACCGCCACCCGGTTAGATCTTGAAGTGATTTTAACAACCTGCTTTGCATTTTGGTAAAACAGCTCTGACTCGGAAGATTGGTCGGCATCTTTAGTATATCCGGTCAACATCGATTCGATGGCAGCCATAACTTCTTTGTTTTTGCCATTGCCCTTGCCCGACAGGTAAAACTCATATGTAAAACCAGAGGGCGTAGTGCCGGGAATGAAGGCGTAATCCCAACCAGACGAAACCCAAGGACGCCCCAATACATAAAAGTTTTAATTTAAACTTTAAAGCAATTGCTCAAGGCCTTTCGGCTTCGAATGCTCAATCCTTTAAAAGTTTTTGTTTGTAATTTTGAATTCGGGGCAAATTTAACAAAAAAATCACATTTGAAATCAAACCGCATTCAACAGAAAATGAAATGCGGTGGCAGTTGTAGGAGCCGAGTGGCTTGCGGCAGGGATTGAACCAGGTTGCCCGCAAGGTGGGCATGGCCTGGCCCGCGTGGCGCGGAGGCGACTTTAGGAGCCCACGCAAGCCCGCTGGGGCAGCCCATTGCCCAACGCGGACTACCTGTGAAAGCCCGCAGCCGCCCCTAAAAAATCAATCTTCTTTTTTGCCCTTCGGCAATTCCAGGCCATGCTGGCTAAGCAAATAACTCAACGAGGCTACGGCAGCGGCACCCAGCTCCAACTCTCGCTTATGGACATTTTCAAACCGATCTGTTTCGGCATGGTGCACATCAAAATACCGCTGAGAATCCGGCAAAAATCCAAACAACGCCGCTCCGGTCGATTGCAGTTTTCCCACATCTGCACCGCTGCCTTCGTTGGTCATCAACTGCAGCTGATAGGGCTGCAATTCATGTGAAAAGCGGTCTAGAAATGCTTGAGCCTGCGCCGCCCCTAGACCTTGGGTTTCGAAGGAAAATCCCCGCGGGGTAAACCCGCCGCGATCGGACTCAATGGCGGCAATGTGCCGAATGCCACGCTGTTGTTCTTGCTCGGCCAATTTTGCATAGGCATCGGCGCCCATGCCCCCATTTTCTTCGTTCATAAACAGAACACAGCGGAAGGTTCGGTTGGGGCGAAATGGAAGTTGAGCCAATATGCGAAGGGTTTCAATGCTGTGGATGCAGCCGGCTCCATCATCGTGGGCGCCCTCGCCGGTGTCCCAGCTGTCTAAATGTCCGCCGGCTACCACAATTTCATCTGGGAATTTTCGTCCCCGAAGTTCGGCTATTACATTGAAAGAGGGTTTAAAGCCCAGGTCGCGGCAGCTCAACTTAAGGGCCACCCGTGGTCGGGTATTTTTCGCTAGCAGGTCAGATAAGGTTTCTGCCTCGGCCGTAGAAACAGCCAATCCGGGAATTTTTTGCTCCGAACGATAAATCATGACTCCCGTATGCGGATGATGGTCGTGGCTCAAGGTTAAGGAACGCACCAAAACAGCGACAGCTCCTTTTTTTCCCGCTTCGTCGGCTCCAAAAACGCGGTTGCCTCCGCAGGCTCCATAAGAAGCAAAAGTGTTGACATTGCGTGGATTCATAGCTTCATTCAAGAAGACGATTTTCCCCCTGATGTCCTCTTCTTTGGCTATTTTTAATGCCTCAATGCCCGGCAATTCAATGACTTCAGCTTCAATCCATTGGTTGTTGGTTCCAACCGATCCCCCCAGCGTTACGGCCTCTAGATTCCGTTCCGATCCGCCAATTTTTAAAACGGCCTGGGATTCTCCCCTTTCCCAGGCAGGAACCTGAACGGGTTGAAGCCAAACGGTGTCGGCTCCGGCTTCACGCAGCATTTGAGCCGTTAGCTGAACGGCTTTTTCGGCATTGGCGCTTCCACTCAACCTTCCGGGCGCTTCTTTGCACAATGTTCTAAGGTTCTCATAGGCTTTTCCTGAAACCAGTGCTTGGTCGTAAATTCCACGTATGGCGGCCGAATCTGATATGCTAAGGTGCTGTGCAGAGGCAAAAGGAAAGGAACCGATGAACAGGCCTGCGTTCAACATTACCAACCTGAAAGAGGACAGACAGCATGATTTTTCCATTGGGATGTGCTTTGGAATGATGCGCTTAAATATAGGGGTAAAGGTCTAAAAAATTCAGCCAGGCATCTAAGGCTTTTTTTCGGTGAGAAAGGCTGTTTTTTTCGGCTAGACTCAATTCAGAAAAGGATTTGGTATGTCCGTCCGCAACGAAAATGGGGTCGTAACCAAATCCATCGTTTCCTCGGGGTTGAAAAAGGATGGTTCCAGCAACGGAACCTTTGAAGGTAGTAAGATTTTTCCGATCAAAATAGGCCAAAACGGTACTGAATCGGGCTCGGCGGTTGCGTTTCCCTTCCATCATTTTAAGCACCTTTTGAATGTTTTGGAGGTCGGTGGCCTTGGAGCCGGCAAAGCGTGCCGAATGCACACCGGGGGCCCCTCCCAAGGCCTCAATTTCTAAGCCGCTGTCATCGGCCAGTACGGGGCCGCCCCAATCTGCAAGGGCCAGGGCTTTAATCCGCGCATTTTCTTCCAATGTTGCGCCTGATTCTTCGACCTCCTCATTGAATCCAATGTCTTCAGGGCCAATGACCTGAAACCGGTTTTCAAGTATGGCCTGTATTTCATGCCGCTTGTGTGGGTTTCGGCTGGAAACCAGGATTTTTTGGACTGTGGTGGTATTCATAGCTGCTGTAAATAGGCTGCGGCCGTTTCTTGGATGGTGGTTGCTAAAGGCCTGAATCTGAATTCGGGGTGGGCCTGTAGGAATGCATCTGAAGCGTAGGTGTGCTTAAGTGAAGAGTTGAGCAGAATTTCGTAGGGCAGTGGCGATGGCACAGACAAGGCAGTGAGCATCCATTCCAAGGATTTTGCCAGGGGCAATGTGGCTTTGGATGGAATTTTCCGAGTTGGAGGTGGCACTTGTAGGGCGGTGGCAATTTGATTTAAAACCGATTGCCAGCTTGCATTTTCTGAGGCTAGAATGTACCGTTTACCGATGGAAGGAGTTGAAATTTCATGAAGAACGGCCAGGGCAACATCACGTACATCAACAAAGCCGGTTTCGCCGCCCGGATACCAACTTAATCCACCGTGCATGTGGTTGAATAGTTGACCCGTTCCCGTGGTCCAGGGGCCCGGGCCTAAAATGACGGCCGGGTTTAAAATGGTTGTGGCCAATCCCTCTTCTGCCGCCCGCCAAACCTCCAATTCTGCTTTGTATTTGCTGTATGCATACCAGGTGTTCGCCGGGTCGGTTTTCCAAATTTGAGCTTCGGTGACCAAGCTTGGTCGAAAGCTTCTTCCCAAAGCCGCAATAGAGCTGATGTGAATTAAGCGCGCCGGTTCAGGGGCATTGAGCATGGCTTGCACAAGGGTGGTGGTACCCTCCAGGTTGTTCCTCCAAACATCGGCTCGGTCCAAGCGTCGAAACGAAACCCGACCTCCGGCATGCACCACCAAATCTTTCCCCTCTACTGCCGCCTGAACATCAAAACAATCGGTTAGGTCGCCTGTGCAATAACTTAAATTGGGATGTTCGGCCATGGGTGCTGCCGGGGCTCTCTGAAAAATCTTTACCCGATGCCCAGCTTGCAACAGCACCCTGGCAATGTGCTGTCCAAGAAATCCACGACCGCCGGTGAGTAGAATATGCAGAGGAGGGGAAGTCATAGGCCAGCAACTTGTTTGTGCAAAGTAACGCAGCGTTTTTAACTTTTACTTGTCTACCCTGCGTGAATTGCATGTTGCGATATACTTTTTTGCTGTTCTCAGCATTTCTTTTTCCCCTGTTTGCTAGCGTAGGCCATGCGTTGGAAGGTCGTGTGGTCTGCCAAAACGGGGGAGATCCAGAGCAGGCTCCCGGCTTAAGTGTCTTTTATGGCGTTACTGGAGGCCCCAACGGACCGGTGCTGACCATGGAATACGACAGCGCCAGCGGACTGATTTTTGTTGGGGGCTCTTTCACCTCATTTTTAGCCGGAACCACTCAAGGAGATGGGCATGTGGCAGGGTATAATCCAAGCACAAATCAGTGGTTTGAGGTGGCTGGTGGGCTGCCGGGTACAGTAAACGATTTGATGTTTTTTAACGACACACTGTATGCGGGCGGTGATTTCAACTGGTCGGACGGTGAAACATACGGGGTTTGTCGATTGGGCACAAACGGTTGGGAGCCTGTCGGCACTCTTGGAGCTCAGGTGTTGTGCTTACAGATGTATCAAAATGAATTGTTCGCCGGCGGGAATTTTGCGGTCAGCACGAACGGCAATCAACTTTCGTTCATTGCCAAGTACACAGACGGATCTTGGATTAGTCCCGGATTTGCGTTTAACGGAGTGGTAAGAACGATGGTAGAGTGGCAAGGAAAGCTTATGGTTGGAGGAGAATTTAACCACAGCGGTATGATGCCCAGTCTGCATGTGTTTGGTTGGGATGGCAGCAACGGATGGGCCCCCGGAAGCCCCGGAGCTCCGGTGTATTCTATGGAGGTATTTCAAGATGAATTGTATGCCGGCGGAGCTTTATTGTCGGGCTACGATACCTTTGGATTGGCAAAACTGGTCAACAACCAATGGAACAATTTAATTACCCTCGATTTTTTCAACAACACCTCAACCTTTTCTCCTACCAAACTGGCATCCATGGGCTTTTGGAAAATCAAAAGCATAGAAAATCATCACCCCGATTATTTCTCAATCAGGCAACTCTATGCCAGCGGCAATTTCTTATATCAACCCTTAGATCCCAATACCCGTCCCGGAAGAAATATGCTTAGATTGGATGCAGGGGTTGGCTTGACCGGAGATAGCTTCGCCGATTCTACCGTCCAAGATGTATTGGAAATCAATGGCACCTTGTTTGTGGCCGGATTGTTTAGTGCCATCAATCAAACTCCCGCTTACTATTTTGGATATAGCCATCAGGAGGCCACCTCGGTGGTTGAGTTTGGAGGAGATGAAGAGGGCCCAATGGCCTTTCCAAATCCATGTTCAGGCAAAACCCTTCATTTGTCAGGCTTGCCCACCGATATGCTCGGAATGGAAGCCCTGTTGACCAATGAACGGGGGCAACAGTTGGGCGCCCGGAAATTGGAACACAATGCCCAAGTTCAGATTGGGGATTTGCCTTCCGGAACCTATATCCTTTCTTGGCCCAATGGCCGATTTGTTCGATTTACCTTAACACCTTAATCTCGGTTGACGTATCTTTGAATTATGCGCCCGCTTGACCATATCGTATCCGACTGCCTTAAAGGCAAACCGGTGGCTCAACGGGAGCTCTATGACCGGTATGCCTCTCTATTGCTGGGCATTTGCTTTCGATATGCCAACGGCCGAGATGATGCGGAGGAGATTCTTCAGCAGTCGTTTATAAAGATATTTACGCGGATGGAGTCCTTCAACAATCAAGGTTCTTTCGAGGGTTGGATGAAACGAGTCACCATCAATACGGCGCTGAATTTTTTAAGCAGTCAAAAACGCCTTGGGTTTACGGAAGAAGTAACGCCCTACACCGCATTTCACAATGAAGATCCTGAGGCAGAATTGATTCGGAGCATGGAGCATGAAAAATTATTTGAATGCATATCACGCCTTCCAGACGGGTACCGAGTGGTACTCAATTTATTTGCCATTGAAGGATTAAGCCATAAAGAAATTGGAGAGCGGCTGGGTATTACCGAAAGCACTTCGCGTTCTCAGTTTGTTCGTGCAAAATCGGCCTTGAAAAAGATTTTAGAAGAGAGTTTTAATACAGATGCAATTCCCTATGTCGGTAAAGAGGTTCGAACTTCTGCGTAAGCGCGCGGGGGAGTTCAGAGTGACTCCTTCCGGCCGAATTTTCAGGCAGATCCAAAAGGAGCTGCCGGGTCAGGCTATTCCCGGCTTAAAAGAATCTGCAGACTCATTCAAAGTAGAGCCTTCTGCAGGATTGTTCGCTTCCATTCAGGCTGGATTGCCGGAGGCCTTAGGTCCTGTGCTTCAAGAACAAGCGGAACAGCTTCGCGTGGAACCTTCCGAGGGCTTGTTCGCCAAAATTCAACAGGGCCTAGATGGTTCTCATTTGCCCGAACTGAGCGAAAAAGCAGCCTCGTTCCGCATTCAGCCTTCTGACCACGTTTTTGTTCAGATTCAACGGAAACTTCAAGCCAGAAAGCGCAGAAGGGTGGCCGCCCTCTTGCTATTGCTGTTGTTCTTCGGTTCTGCCTCAATCGTGGCGCCAACGTTGTGGTGGAATTCAGAGTTGGGTGGGACAAACGAAGCCCATTCCAATTCAACCGCACAGGGAGCTCAACAAGACCGGGCTCAACTGAATTCAAGTCAAGGCGAATCTACAGCTGTAGGAAACGTACAGGAGGAGCCCAATTCCCTTTCGAATGCAGTGGAGGGAACAGAAAAGCAAGGTCAACCCGGCAACGGTTTAGCCTCATTAGAGCGTGGGGGTGAGACTACCGAAAACCCTACAGAAAAACAGGCAGACCAAGTTCAATCTGCCAATTCCAATCGAAATGCCGGAAAGATTGTCGGTCAAAATGCAGGCCATCGCACTGCCCGCAATTCGCAGTCCAAGGGCAGGTCTGGAACGAAAAAACCTGTGGCCTCGGAAGCCGGTCAATCTGCAAATCAAGGTCGAAGGCATGCCAATTTAGAGCCATTGGAGCCCATGTGGGAAAAATATCAGGCCCGCCGCATTGAACCCATATTTAGCTGGAGTTCCTTCAATACCCATTGGAAGCGTCCTCACATTGGCAAGGTGTATCTGCGTAGTCCGCAGCGCCGCCCGGCTGCTTTTTCTGTACGTGGTCAGTTGGAAGTTACCGCATTGGCCACTCAGATGTATTTTTCAGAGAATCCCGATTACCAAGGGAAGAAAAGCCCTTTGCTCAATCCGGAGTCCTATCAAGACTTGGAATCGAGACTTCAAACGCCTGATTTTTCTTATCAGGTTCAGGCTGGAATTGAATTTGGATTTCGTTCTTGGTATGTGCGTACCGGGCTGGGAATGCTTCGGCTTACGTATCAGCAAAGCGATTTGCACTTTTCATACAGTTCCATGATTGTGCCTGTTTTTGTAACAGATACCATCACCTTTACCAATCAGTTTGGTGTTGACACCACAGTGATTTACAGCTATGAAAAGCCGGAATTAAAAGACAAGTTGGATACCACGCGTATTGCCTACTCGGCAAGGGCTTCATACATCAGCCTGCCTCTTGCCGTAGGCTATCGGTACGAGCGTGGCCGTTGGTTTGCTCAAGCCGATCTTGGCTTGGCCATAAATTTCTTTATGGAAGGGCGTGGTTTGGCGTACATGTCAACCGGTTCTACCAGCATTTCACCGACTACCCCGGCAGAACAAAATGTGTGGAATGGAGTAGGTTTTGATGCTACAGCAAGGCTCAAGGCCGGATGGAAACTGTCGCGGCGTTGGTCGGCGGCCGTTCACCTTGATGTTCGCATGGGTTTAAGCCCAGTGTACAGTCAGGAACATGCGCTGCGCCAAACCTATGGAGGATTGGGCTGTGGTTTTTCCATCAACCACCGCTTGTATTAAGTTGGGTTTAGAGCACATTCTAAAATCAACCCCTTTTTAACTCATTTGATTTTAAAGCGATTGAACTGGCCTTTGATTTTGAGGGGGCTCGCGGCAGGGA
>JAQCBQ010000119.1 GCA_027621385.1 Bacteroidota bacterium
ATAGGGCGTGCCAATGGCATCTTGACGGCGGTAGCGTTTCCCGATGGCATCCTTTTCATCGTATTGACAGGTGTAATCTAAGCGGAGTTTTTTGAATATATCTAAGGCCAACTCGGGCAATCCATCTTTTTTCAGCAGAGGAAGGATGGCGAGTTTTACTGGAGCCAGCCAGCGGGGCAGAGCCAGCAGTGTACGTTCGCTGCCGTCTTCCAGTTTTTCTTCGGTGTACGAGGCCGACATAACCGCAAGAAACATGCGGTCAAGACCAATGGCGGTTTCAACCACGTATGGAATGTAGCTTTCCTGAAGTTCAGGGTCGAAATACTGTTGCTTTCGGCCTGAGAACGTTTCGTGGGCTTTCAAATCAAAATCGGTGCGGCTGTGAATGCCTTCCAATTCTTTAAATCCCATGGGGAAATTAAATTCAATATCGGTGGCCGCATTGGCATAATGTGCCAGTTTTATGTGGTCGTGAAACCGGTAATTCTGACTACCCAATCCCAAGACCGAATGCCATTTAATGCGGAAGTTTTTCCAATATTCAAACCATTCCATCTCGGTGCCGGGGCGTACAAAAAACTGCATTTCCATTTGTTCGAATTCCCGCATTCTGAAAATAAATTGCCGGGCAATAATCTCATTTCGGAAGGCCTTTCCAATTTGGGCAATCCCAAATGGAATTTTCATGCGTGCCGATTTTTGAACATTGAGGAAATTCACGTAGCTGCCTTGCGCCGTTTCAGGACGCAGATAAATGGTCGATGCCTCGCCCGATACCGAGCCCAGTTCTGTGGCAAACATCAGATTGAATTGCCGCACTTCGGTCCAGTTTTTCGAACCCGACAGCGGACAAACAATACCTAGATCTACAATCAATTGGCGTAGCGACTCTAAATCTGCCGCCTCTAAGGCTGCTTTCATTTTCCCGCGCACCTGATCCATTTCTTCGGCGTAGCCAAGCACTCTGGCATTGGTTTTCAGGTACATGTCTCGGTCAAAGCTGTCTCCAAAGCGTTGGGCCGCTTTTTCTACCTCTTTTTCGATTTTTAGCCGAATTTTTTCCAGGTATTCTTCAATTAAAACGTCGGCGCGGTAGCGTTTTTTCGAATCTTTATTGTCGATCAATGGATCATTAAAGGCATCTACGTGACCGGAAGCCTTCCAAGTGGTGGGATGCATAAAAATGGCCGAATCCAATCCCACCAAATTGGTGTGAATTTGAACCATGGCTTTCCACCAATAGGCCTTTATGTTGTTCTTAAGGTCAACTCCATACGGACCGTAATCGTAGGTGGCGCTGAGTCCATCGTAAATTTCGGAAGAGGGAAACACAAATCCATATTCCTTGGCATGCGAAACCAAAGACTTTAACACATCATCTGAACTGGACATACTGAAGTTTCATTTGTGGGCAAAGGTATATCAAATCAAGCAGATTGACCTACCCGATGGGCTATGCCATGCCGCTATTTTCGCATTCAAACGTCCATTCAGCGCTAGGTTGACTTTCAGGAGGGGCTGGGTTGACTTAGGCCCTTTTGCCTATGTCAACATGAAACGCCGTGCTTAGGCCCAAATGAAAAACTCAGGCGCATGAATTACCTTTGAGCCATGCGGATTGTGATTTTTGCTTCAGGCAGTGGCAGCAATGCAGAGCTGTTGTTCCGTTGGGCTGCTGAAACCCATGATTTTTCGGTTCAGGCGGTGTTCTGCAACCGGGCCGAGGCCGGCGTGCTGTCGCGGTGTTCCAACTGGGGCATTCCGTCCGTTGTATTTGACAAGAATCAAATGGAGCAGGGGGGACTGTTGGAACCGCTTATGGAATTCCAACCCGATTTAATTGTGCTGGCCGGATTTTTATGGAAATTTCCCATTTCGCTTCTGGAGGCCATGCAGGGGAAGGTCATTAATTTGCATCCCGCCTTGCTGCCAAATTATGGAGGAAAGGGTATGTATGGCATGCATGTGCACCGGGCGGTCTGTGCTTCTACCGACACGCATTCCGGAATTACCATACATTGGGTCAATCCCGCCTACGACGAAGGCACTTTTTTGCTGCAATGCAGCTGCCCCATTCCCGCTTCGCGGAATCCGGAGGAACTTGCTCATGCCATTCAAGGCTTAGAACATTACTGGCTGCCCAGGGCGGTGGCTTTCCTGGCGAAAGCAGGCTTAGATTAAATTTTACTTTAAGTTAATTGCTCCGTCACTCAACATACATGAAAAATTTTTACATTTAAGATACTTTAAGGGTTTAATCCATTGAACGTCTTTATGTTCTCACCTCCATATTTGCATTATCCTGAGTCCAGCTCCAACCACTTTTCGTTGAAGCGGCCGGGCATTGCAGATGCACGAAGCCTCTATTTTTTTGAGGGCCAGGGGCAGGAGCAGTTTGTAGATGAGAATTCGGCACGAGCCGCCGTGCACTACATGATGCGCGATTATCAGTCCGGGAAAGCCATTCATTGGTTGTTGTACGATAAACAGCAAGGGCAGCTGATTGGTGGAATTTGCCTTTCAGGTGATTTTGGCTCTGGCAAATGCAACCTCAGCATTCCATTTTGGCAGCCCATGGCCGATGAAACGCGCAGCATTGAGTTTGTTCAACTGATAAAAAAAATGTGCTTTCAGCACGTACAGGTTTCCATGCTGTTGGTGCCGGTACAGTTGCCTTCCGATTGGCAAATGGCCTTTTCCAAGATTGGTGATTTTGAAAAAATTTCGACAAAAGCCGACCATTTGTTGTGGGTAAAGTAGGGTTTCCTATCCTCGCTTCGAATCTCGTTTTATATCTTTCGCATCAGTATGAGGGCGCTGTTTGTTGTATGGATTATGTTGATGCTGGGTAGTCCGGCGCTGGGGCAGTTGAATTCCAACGCTTTAAAGGGCATTTGGCGGCAACCCGAATTGGGAATTGTGCTTCAAATGGAGCAGCATGGGGCCTATATGTATGGGAAGGTAGTGGGTCATACCAAGTTTTCCGGGCGTTCTGCCCTGTCTTTGAGTTCAGACGTTCGGTCGGGCCATTTAGTGCTTCAGGAACTAAGGCCCATTCATCTGGGGCTTTGGCAGGGCATTTGGAACAACGGGGCTAAGGGGCGCGGCGTTCGCTCAATTCGCTTGCGCAGTATTTCCCCTGATGCCTGGCAGCTGTATCTGCAGCGCGGGCCATTTTGGTTCAAGTTGAAGCTTGGCCGTTTTGTTCCTGAAAAATAATTTTTCTGTGTTGGGGCGAATTTTGGTGAGGGCGGCAGCCGGGCTTTCTGGGCTAGTCCGCGCCGGCAGGTGGCGGGGCCAGCGGGTTTACGGTGGCTCCCAAGGTCGCCTCCGCACCACGCGGCCCCGGCACCTGCCGTCTTGCGGGCAAGCCCTATCAATCCCTGCCGCCACTCAAGGCCCAACTGTCATTTTTTAACCCAAAGGCCGCAAAAGGAGCCGCAATGTTTGCAAAGGAGCACAAAAATTCAAGGCGTTTTCCAACGCTGTTCGGCTTCCTTCAGCACCAGTTTCATGTCGTCCGGATGGGTAAAGTAATAGCGATAACTGCGGTTGAATTGGGCGGTGTCGGTACCCATGCGACTTAGCGCCTCGGCGGTCCATACCTCTGGTTGTTGTTGATAATTGGCCGGCAACGCCTTTTGCTGTTGGGCGGCTTCAATAATAGAAAATTCCACCAAGGCTTCGGCAAATTTTGCCGGAGGCAATACATCGGCAGGGATATCAGTCCCAGAACTGCAGGCCATCAATGCCATCCATAAAAGGGCGATGCGGGGCATTAGAAAAGCGGTATGGTTTTGGTGCCGGCAAGGGCTCCGTCGATGTAGATTTCAATGGTATATGTTCCGGCAGGGAATACATCTTGTTGCCAAACGATTTCTCTTGGTAAGGCAGAGCCATCAAAATTAAATTCCACTTTTTTACTGAAGGGCAGGTCTTGGCCTTGAAGGGTTTTAAACTTTTCAACGCCCTGAGCCGCATCAGCCAATACAAAGCCTTCCGGATTAAGTAAGCGCAAATGAGCCAGGTGGGGCCCTTTGGTAGCCACACTGTTTTCAGCAATTACAAAGGCAATGGATAGCCGGTCGGTTTTTTTTGCTTTATCCGTTGGTTTTTCTTTTCCCCTGCTGCGCAACTCAACCGCAACACATTTAATTTCTTGCAACCGCAGTTGGGAGGCGAGCTCTACTTTTGACCGTAAGTTTTGATTGCTTTCGCGGGTTTGGTCAAGGGCCACCGACAGTTCGGTATTTTCATACCTCAATTTTTTATTCTCCTCTTCCAAGGCGGCAAGCCGGGCCAAGTATTCATCTTTGGTTTTTTGCAGTTCGGCATACCTTAAACGCAACACCTGATAATCTTGGTTGCTGGCAATTAGCCCTGCGATTTGTTTTTTTTGTTCTTCAATTTTTTGAGTGGCCTCGGCCAGCAACGAATCTAACGATTCACTTCGGCCTTTGTATTGGTCTAAATCGGCCAAGGCCAGGTTGACTTCTTTTTCCAAATCAATTTTTCGTTCGGCCAGCGTATCTACGTGCTGTTGAATGTCCCTGATCTGGTTGGATTGGCTGGAGTTACTCAGAAGTAAAAAGGCATTTATAGCCAAAGAGCACAGCAGCAGAACTCCCAATACCAGCGTTTTAGGCGACTGTTTTTTCGGTAGGTTCTCCTTTTCCATACTACAAAGGTAAGAAGCCTTTACATACCATGTTTCAAGGATTTTTAAGTCCGCTGCCCGTCAGTGGAATCAATACATTCGGGGGCATTCCGGCCGATGTCCATGCCGCTAAACCCACCGCCGAGGTATATTCGGTGTACCAGCCCTGTTGGCTAAGCTGCATAGCTGCCTCCTGAATTTCATGCTCGGAAACAGATAGAATTCGGCCTTGTGTTTCTTGAATGGCATGCAGCATCTGAGTCAATCGAGGTGGATTGCCAATGGCGATTCCCGCCGCCATACTGGGTTTGGGGTCAACGGATGTTCCTGCCAACAGGGGAGCACAAGCGGTGGTTTGGGCTGCCGATAACCGAATTGGAGCAGGTAAGCAATGGGCGGAGCTCATTTCCCGAAGGGCCAAAAAGCATCCCAACAGTAAAGTCCCATTGCCTACCGGGAATATAATTTCTTCCGGCCAACGGGCGGCACCTTGGTTCACTTGCTCTAGCAATTCCCATAAAAATGTTTTTGTGCCATGCAAGAAGAGGGGATTCCAAACATGGCTGCCGAGGTAGGCTCCATCCAATTCATTGAGCAGGGTCTGGGTTACCTGTTCCCGGTTTCCTTCCACCAGCCGTACTTGGGCTCCATAGCTGTTCAGCTGCTTTAGCTTAGAGGCCGGCAGACCAGCAGGAACGTAAATGCGGCATTCGATTCCCAGCCGAGCGGCATAGGCCGCCACTGAAATTCCGGCGTTGCCTGAGGAGTCCTGGACAATTCGTTCCGGGCCAACTTGCTGTACATGCTGCATCATGGCCACCGTGCCCCGGTCTTTGTATGAGCCCGTTGGCATCAGGTATTCCATTTTCAATTGGATGGATTGGCCTGCAAACTGGGCCGTTTCTACGGGTGTGCAAGGTTCACCTAAGCCCATCCAAGACTCCGACTTGGCAAAGGGAATCAGAGGCGCATACCGCCGCATCCCCGTCCATTCGCTAAAATTCGGTTTTTGGTTGATGTCCAATTCAAACCAATGGCAAGGCCGGGCAGGATAATCCAACCGATGGGGCTCGGGTATCCTTTTATTGTCTGGAAATTCCAGCCAGATGTGTTGGTATGGGGTATTCATGGTTGGAAGGTAAAAAAAAACAATGCAGCTCGGCGGATCCGCACTGTGCTTAGCTCCACTTTTCCATGGTAAAGGAAAAGGTAGAACCCTTGCCGGGTAGGGAACGGGCATGAATGGTTTGTCCATGGGCCTCCACCAAATGCTTAACGATACTCAGGCCCAACCCACTGCCGCCTTGGTTTCGGCTCCGACTTCGATCTACCCGATAAAACCGTTCAAACAATCGATTCAAATGTTCTTCTGCAATTCCGGGCCCATCGTCACTCACCTCAATCAGCATTCGATCGTCCATGTCGTAGAAGGAAACTTTGGTTTGTCCGTTGTCGTTTCCATAAGCGATGGAATTGCCCAACAAATTGGTTAGAATTTGGCGCAGGGCGTTCCGGTCGCCTCGAACATACATGGGAGTGGAGTAGGTATCTTTAAAAGTAAGTCGGACATTTTTTTGCCGGGCTTTCATTTCCAGAAGCTCGAATACATCGCCGGTCAGTGAAACCAAGTCGAGCTGTTCTACATCCATATGGATGCGGCCCGATTCCAATTTGTGAATGGTATCTAAATCTTCAATCAGCGAAATCATTCGTTCTACATTCTTTTCTGCATTTTGAAGGTATTTTTCGGCAATTTCAGTATCGTAAAGTCCGCCGTCCACTAAGGTGGATAAATAGCCCTGAATGTTAAAGATGGGGGTTTTTAATTCATGCGATAGATTTCCGATGAAGTCTCGGCGGTAGGCTTCCATTTTTTGAAGTTCCTCCATCTCTGATTTTTGTCGGTTGGCCCATTGAATCACCTCGGCGTTTACCTCGCCAATCACGTCTCCCCCTGAGCGTATTCGGTTTTTTAAATTGGCTCCCGGAGTTTTAGATTTCAGCTGGTGAATGGTTTTATACACCAGTTTTATTTTGCGGTACAGGAACTTTTCAAGGATAAATTGAACCAAACCATACAAGGCAAGCCCCATGGTTAAACAAATAATGAGGAACCAATACCAGGAGCCTGCAATGGGAACCAGCCAGGCCAGCAGCATCAACATAAGGCCAAGAATGCCAGCACCTGCCAAAGCCACATACATGGCCAACAGCCTGGGAGAAGCATTTTTCATGCGCTAAAAGTACAGAGAGCGATCTTAAAACTCGAATTTATAGCCTACTCCTTTAACCGTTCGGATGTAGTCGTCGCCGAGTTTTTCACGCAATTTTCGAATGTGCACATCAATGGTGCGGTCGCCCACCACCACATCTTCGCCCCAGACCAATTTCAAAATTTTTTCTCGGCTAAACACTTTTCCGGGTTTCGAGGCCAACAAAAACAACAGCTCAAATTCCTTTTTTGGCAGTTGTTGGCTTTCGCCCTTTTTTTCTACCGTGTAGGCTTCTCGGTTAATGATCAAATCGCCCAAGCTGATTAAATCGGCCATTTCTCCTTCGGTGGCAGGCTGAATTCGGCGCAGCAAGGCAGCCACTCTTGAAGTTAACACTCGAGGCTTGATGGGTTTGGTGATGTAATCGTCGGCTCCGGCATCAAACCCTGCAATTTGAGAATAATCTTCGCCCCGGGCCGTTAAAAATGCCACAAGGGTATGCGCCAACGCCACCTGACCGCGAATCATGCGGCAAGTTTCAATGCCATCCATGTCGGGCATCATCACATCCAACAAAATCAAATGCGGCTTAAACTCTAAGGCTTTCGCAATGGCAGTACGTCCATTGGAACTGACTTCCACTTCATAGCCCTCACGCTTTAAATTGAACCCGATAAAATCCAAAATATCCGGTTCATCGTCTACCAATAAAATGCGAATGGGTTCATTCATGGTTTGTAAGTTTACACAAAGGAATAGAGCTAAGGTTAAGCCAAGGTTAAATCTAATTTAACAAAGAACCAAGTTTCGAACAATTGAAGAGCTTGGATTTCTTTACATCATTTTTTTAAAAATGGCCTTCATCGGGCTAATATTCAGGTGGAAATTGCGGCGAAGGAAGTCGATTCTAGGTGATATTTTGAAACTGATGT
>JAQCBQ010000120.1 GCA_027621385.1 Bacteroidota bacterium
ATGAGTTTTTCCACATCCTGACACCCCTGAATCTGCATTCCGAACAGATTCATTATTTCGATTATGAAACCCCCAAAATGTCAAGGCATTTATGGTTGTATGAAGGGGCTACAGAATACAGCAGTGTCTTAGTTCAGGTGCGCAGTGGGCTTATGAGTCCTGACGATTTTCTGGATTGGATTCAAGAAAAAATTCTAGGCGCCGCCCCATATGGAGATGCCCTATCGTTTACTGAATTGTCGTTGAATTGCTTAAAGGAAACAAAGGCTCAGTATGGAAATGTGTACCAAAAAGGAGCCCTGTTGGCGATGGCCTTGGACCTTTGGATTCGGAAAAGCCATCCCGGCTATGGCTTCCCCGATTTGATGAAAAATCTAATGAAGGTGTATGGCCCCGATCGGCCGTTTGCAGATAGTTTGCTGATTCAAGAAATTACGGAAATGTACCCTAGTCCTGAATTAAAGGCCTTTTTTAATCAGCACGTGGAAGGCAATCAACCCTTCGGAATTCTTCAATCTTCGACTTCGAATCCCGCTTCTGCTTTGAAAGCGGCCTTAGCCTTGGCCGGTATTGAATACCAAAACCGGGACAGTCTTTCCTGCGTCGATCCCGGATTTGATGTAGATAAATTGGTTTGGGATGGCCGAGAAAACAAGGCTTATGTGGCCAGCAAGTCGCACCTTACAGCCCTAGGAAAAAGAAAGGGTTTGAGGATGGGCGATTTTATTGTTTCGGTGGGAGACCTTGAAATCGGTACAGAAAAGGATATAGAAAAACTGTACAGGGAACTGTGCCTTCGAAAGGAGATCGCTCCCCTGAGGCTCAATGTAGAGCGGCCTAAAAACAAAACCTTGAAACCCAAACAAGTGGATTTGCCATTGAAGTACCTACCACAGGTCAGTGGTTTGGAATTGCATTGGTCTCCTTCCATTCAACCCGAACAACACCGAATTAAATCACAATGGCTCAATCAACCCTAACCGACTTATCGGCCTGTGTTGCCGAATTTCACGATGCTTTTCAAATTGGAAACCATTTAAATCCAACGGCTCTGAGTACAGAAGAGCAGGTACTGCGCTACTCTTTAATGCGGGAAGAGAACGAGGAATACCTAGAAGCAGCCCAGCAGGGAAATTTAGTTGAAATTGCAGATGCCTTGGGCGATCAGCTCTATATCTTGCTTGGAACGGCTTTAAGGCACGGAATAATGGATAAAATGGAGGCGGTATTTTTAGAGATACACCGGTCCAACATGTCAAAATTAGACTCCGATGGAAATCCCATTTTTAGAGAAGACGGGAAGGTGTTAAAGAGCGAGCATTATTTTCGACCGGATATTGCTCAATTCTTTCGGGATTAGAAATAAAAGTTCTGTTTTCGCAGTATAGAAACATCTTCATCAAGGTGTTTCTTTGTGCAAACTTGAATGTAGATTTGGCTGTTGCTTAGAATCCAGACGGTAAAACCTCCTGTTTCAGGGCGGTGTTTTTTCAATTGCAAAGCTTGGATGTACAAGGGGGTTTCCTTTGGGTTTGGTCCTGAGATTGGTGTAGGAATGAACCAGGCCTGCAGCAGGGATTGAACCGGGTTGCCCGCAAGGGTGCCGGAGCCTGGCCCGCGTGGCGCGGAGGCGACTTTAGGAGCCACCGCAAGCCCGCTGGGCCAGCCTTCCGGCAACCGCGGACTACCGGTGAAAGCCCGCAGCTGCCCAAAAAATCCTTTATTTTTTTTGTAAAATCAGGCGTTCGATTTGCCTGAAATTTCCTTTGATAAAGGCCAGGTAATACATGCCTGCAGGCAAATGTTCAATGTTGGGGCGGAAATCTTGGCCGCGCTCAATCGACCAGTTTTGTACCACACGCCCACCAAGATCAAGCAGGTACACGCTGCCGCCCTCAAGGCTGCCGCCCTGCATGCGAAGCTGAAACGGACCGGAACATGGATTTGGAAATACGCTAAGTCGCATACCCTCAGGATTTTCGTAGTTGGGCTGCTCTTGCAGTTGCTCAAACCATTTTTCTACGTACCGAATCTGGTTGCTGTCCACTTCTACGGGTTCGGGCGTGCTGCAATCGGGCATCCAGCTGAATCGGTAAAGAATATCCGCCAACAGGGCATTTAATTTTTGAACGTTGAGCGATGCGGCGACTGGAGCCTTGTGGCTGCCGCCCACCTTGCTGTCGTCGGTTAAGCTGGTGTAGGTGCCGTTGGTGGCCAGGGCAATGGAGCGCATTAAAAACTCAGCGCTGCCGTCCATTCCACTGCAAGCCAGAGTAATCACCCGAATGCCTCGTGCGGCGGCTTCGGCCGTGAGCGTTTGAATTCTGATTTTAACCAATTCGTCTTGGTGCGGAGGGGCATCAAGGGCAATAAAGAGAATGCGTGCCCGGGCTTCCGGGTTCCAAGATAGGCGACGCAATGCCACTTCTAGGGCATCGTCCACGGCTTCCGGAAAATCTCCACCGCCCCCTGCCGATTGCCCGGCTAAAAAGCTGCGGGCGGCTGCTCCTTTTTCAAAATCTTGAAACCGGGTAACATATTCATCTCCGTGGTCGCGGTACACCACGGCTGCCGTTCTAAATTCAAGGGAAGGAGAACGGGCAATGGTTTTTTGGATAACGTCGTCCAGTTCAGATTTCAAGTAGTTTAATTCGTCGCCCATAGAGCCGGTGGCATCCACCACAAAAGCCACATCTACCTCTTTCGAATTTTGGCATGGAATGTCTAAATTCAGTTCAAATTGCCGGGTTCTCCAGCCCTCTGCGGGCGCTTCAAAACTGCGGCGGACTTGTTGTCCGGGCTTTCCGGCAACGATGGTCCATTTTCCTTTGGTTGCAGCGGTTTCGCGAAATAAATGTCCCCACAATTCGGCATGGCCTTGGTTGTCGGTTTGGGCACTCCAAATCAGGGTACCGGCAGGACTCAGTAGGTCAATAGGCACATTTACCACGGGTTGCCCCTCGCGGCCTTGAACATAAACCGCGGTGCGAAAGCGCGGGAACATGCTCCAGGCTTTTCCTCCATTTAAGAGCGCCGGTAAGGCGCTTTTTTCCCAAAAATTCCATTGTAAAAAATCATTGACCTCGCCGGCAGTTAATGTTCCAGCAGTAGAGGGGGAGGATGAACCGGCAGCTGAGGAAGTGTGGGCACCTGTTTCGGAATCCATTTCAGCTCCCATACTCATTGGAACTGCGTCGTAAGCCACCGAACGGCGTTCTCGGTATTTTGATTTTTTTAGGCCTCGGACTTCCTCTAGTTTTAAAAGGGTTTCCGTGGTTCTATTGGAATTGTCTTCAGGGGATTCCGGCGGGTTTTGGGCGTAGAAACCAGGTTTTAGTTGAAGAGAATGAAGGGTAGGGTTGCTGTCTACCTGTAAATACCATCGACCGAAGGCTTGCATTCCCCCGCTTTGGATATCCACGCGATACAATCCCGGTTTTAAATCCAACCAAAGCGTGTCGCCAGGAAGCCGCTCGGAAGCATGGATAAGGCTATCGTTGTGGTGTACCGTACATAAGTGGGATTCTGAGGCAAATTTCTGCCGAGATTCAACGCTGAACACAATGCCTGACATGGGTAAGGTCGTGGCTTTGGGGGTTTTGCCGGCAATGGCCCAAAGGCCGATTATGCAAGCAATAAAAGCAAACATGTATTTTTTCATGGTTTAAAGGTTTGAGGGGTTTTACGCATCACACCCGATTAGGTTCAATCGACCATGAAAAAAATCAGGCTTGTTTCTTTTTTATTTTTTAAGGTGTTGAAAAACAAGTGCTTGCAACAATAAGTGATGTGCATTGAATGTGCCAACCGGGAAGTCAGGGCAGAGGTGATTGTGGCCGATGGCTTGTCCACTTTTTTAATTCTTTTATACCTCTTTTGTTATCAAGGGCTTGTGTTTTTTGTGCAGCCTTTGCGGTAAAGAAATGACAGCTATGGCTTGACGTTTTTTTTACCACAAAGATTTCCAAGTCTGCGCAAAGGGCACAGAGGGCGTTATCAAGGGATAAGCCCCGTAGGGGTGATATTAGTGTAGAAGGTATTGAAATTCATGTGCTTGCAACAAAAAATGATGTACTTTGAATGTGCCAAACCGGGAAGTAAGGGTGGGAATGGATCAGCTCGAAGCCAGCAGTTTAAATAAAATCGATGTCTTCGCGTACTGGGACTTTCATCAGCACATCGATGGCTTCGCGGGCTGGGAACCCGTCATAGAGGACTTTATACACCATTTTAGTAATGGGAGCTTTTAGGCCTTGGGCTTCCAGTATTTTAAACACAACCCTTGTAGTTTCAACGCCTTCTGCAGTTTCTTCCATTAATAGTTCAATCTCTTGAAGGGATTTCCCTTCAGAAAGCCACATGCCTACGGTAAAGTTTCTACTGTTCACGCTGCTGCAGGTGGCCATTAAATCACCCAGTCCTGCGGCGCCTAAAAAGCTGGCCAAGCTACCTTTAAGGTGGCGGCCAATGTGAATCATTTCAACCATGGCCCTGTTGATTAGAAGAGCCTTGGCGTTTTCTCCCAGTTCAAATCCGTGCAGAGCTCCGGCGGCAATGGCCATGATGTTTTTTAGAACTCCGGCCAGTTCAATGCCGCGAAGGTCTTCGGCAATCAGGACTTGGAATCGGGATGTGCGCAGCAATCCGGGGATGTATTCTAGGACATCTGGGTTTTGCGAGGCTACAACAGTGGCGGCGGGTTTACCTTCCGCGATTTCTTTGGCCAGATTGGGTCCGGCCAAGCAACCAATTTTAGTGGATCCGGTAAGGGCATGAATCAATTCGCTCATGGTTCGTACTCCAGGACCGGAGTACTGTGCATCCAAACCTTTAACTCCATGAACCAGCATGTGGTCTGGAGTCAAAAACGGGGCAAACCGTTGAAGCACTTCAGCCATGTTTTGGCTAGGAACCACAGGGAATAGAGCCGTGGCCTGGCACAATTCAATTGGGTCGTCGGTTAGAATAATATTGGGGTTCAGAACTTGTCCGGCACAGATGCCTGTAGCCCGTGCTGCTTGAAGCACTTCAGGCCTTCGAATAAAAAGGGCGGTTGGTTGATTTTCAATCAGCAAATTGGCAATGGCCGTGCCAAAACTTCCTCCACCAATCACACCGGCTACAAAATTCATGAGTTCAAAAGTACGAAAAACAGGGCTGCCACCAACTGCTTGTGGAGCAATGTGCTGGATTATCGAAGGAAGAGCAATTCTCTGTATTTGGGCAATGGCCAGTCGGCATCGTCAATCATGAGTTCTAATTTATCGACATGGTACCTTATTTTATCGATAAAGGGCCGTACCTCATTGCAATAGGCCTTTGCTTTTTCTCGGGTATCTTCGATGGCATTGGCTGATTTCCTGGCCTCGGTCATGTGTTGAACCATGAGTTGAACTTGATGGATGTGCAGCGACATTTCCTTGATGTAGTCCAAATGGCCTTGGTCGGCCAAGCCCAGCTGTTGCAATCCGGCCTGATGCTGCACCAACAGGTGCTGGTATTTAATGGCCGTTGGAATAATGTGGTTTTGGGCCAGATCTCCTCCAATTCGGGCTTCAATTTGAATTTTTAGGATGTATTCTTCGAGAAGAATGAGGGTGCGGGCCTCGAGTTCTTCGGCGCTGAAGATGCCGAGATTTTTAAACAGCTGTTTCGCTTTTTTACTCAACAAGGCATCTAGGGCTTCTGGGGTGGTGGGGGTGTTTGGAAGGCCTCTTTTTTCCGCTTCTTTTTTCCAGGCTTCTGCATAGTTATCGCCTTCAAACAAAATGGATTTTGAGCTTTTCAGCATACTGCGAAGTAGCTTTAAAACCACTTCCTCTCGCTTCAAGCCGAGTTCAAGTTGCTTTTCAGCGGCTTCAGCAAAATCATTCAATACTTCGGCTACGGCGGCATTCAGTGTGGTCATGGGGTCGGAACAAATGCCCAATGATCCTACGGCTCTAAACTCAAATTTATTGCCCGTAAAGGCAAAGGGAGATGTTCGGTTCCGATCGGTATTGTCAAGAAGGATTTCAGGCAGTTTTGAAATGCCCAATTTCAAATACACATTGTCTCCTTTTTGAACCTTCAGTTGATCGTTCTTTTCGAGTTCAGACAAAAAACGGGTGAGCTCTCTACCCAAGAAAACACTTACAATGGCGGGTGGAGCTTCATGGGCACCCAACCTCAGGTCGTTGGAGGCGGATGCAATGCTGGCTCGAAGCAGGTCGGCATGTCGATGAACGGCTTGAATGGTGCAGACCAAAAAAGTCAGGAATTGAAGGTTTTCTTTTGGCTTTGAAGAGGGCGATAGCAGATTTTTGCCTTGGTCGGTAATCAACGACCAGTTGTTGTGTTTGCCGCTGCCGTTGATTCCCTTGAATGGCTTTTCATGAAAAAGCACTTTAAAATGGTGTTTTTCTGCCAGGCGTTCCATGATGTCCATGAGCAGCATATTGTGGTCGATGGCCAGATTGGCTTCTTCAAATTGTGGAGCCACTTCAAATTGTCCGGGAGCCACTTCGTTGTGGCGTGTTCGAACCGGAATGCCCAATCGGTGCGCTTCGGTTTCAAATTCGACCATAAAATTTGTGACGCGGCGGGGAATGCTACCAAAATAATGGTCGGAAAGCTGTTGGCCGCGGGCTGGGGCATGACCAAAAACGGTACGCCCGCACATAACCAAGTCGGGTCTGGCTAGGTATAAATTTCGATCTACAAGAAAATATTCCTGCTCAATTCCCAAGCTGGGTTTAACCGAATTTACCTGGCGATCAAACAATTGACAGACGCGGGTTGCGGCTTTGTCAATGGCCTCGATGGCTTTTAGTAAAGGGGCTTTATGGTCAAGAGCCTGGCCTGTATAGGCAACAAAAACAGTAGGAATGCACAGCGTTTTGGCCAGGGCTGTTTCGTAGATGAAGGCAGGACTGGTGGGATCCCAGGCCGTATAACCGCGGGCTTCGAACGTAGAACGAATTCCGCCGCTGGGGAAGGAGGAGGCATCGGGTTCTTGTTGAACCAGGGCCGAACCTCTAAAAGTTTCGAGGGGGGTATTTCCTTTTAATTCAAAAAAGGTATCGTGTTTTTCGGCGGTGGTGCCGCGCAGGGGGTGGAACCAGTGGGTAAAATGAGTGGCACCATGACTCATGGCCCAATTCCGCATACCGGTAGCGACGGCATCTGCTAAATCGGCATCCATTTTTTCTCCCTCATGTATGCACCGGAGCATTTGCTTGGCATGAGGCGGGGAAAGCCATTTTTCTAGCGTTTCATCGTTGAACACCAATTCGGCGAAATAATCGGAAATCGCCGCCTTAGGGCGGGAATAATGCTCAAATGTATGTTGAGCGATGGCTTGAACTGCAGAAAAACGTGGATTTGTCATTTTGACCTTAAAATTTAAGGCAAAAATATAAAATATGGATATATATTTTTAAAACACCCCTAAAAAATAAGGTGTAAATTGAAAATTATGTAAAAATAATGAGATTTGCCCTGTTTTTTTGGATTCGGTCAGGTCGGTATTTGGAGCCTGCAGCAGGGTTAAGATCAGAAGGAGGTAAGAATTCGAATTTTAGTATTTAGGTGAAAAAAGCGACGCAAGTTGTAGGGTAGGGTTGGGAAGGGATTGGAGTCGTGAAATTCAAGAGGTATTCGGTTTGAGGGGGCCTGCGGCAGGGATTGAGCCCGGTAGCGCGCAAACCTACAGGTGCCGGGGCCGCGCGGTGCGGAGGCGACCTTGGGAGCCCCCGTAAGCCCGCTG
>JAQCBQ010000121.1 GCA_027621385.1 Bacteroidota bacterium
CGCAAATGGCGGTAACGGCCAACAACAGGAGCATTAAATTAGAACGTTTCAAGCGGTAAATCATTTGATTGTTTTTATGACGAATGAACAAAAAGCATGCCCGATTAAATCCGTTGAATTTTTGCACCCAGTGCATTCAAACGTTGATCTATCGCTTCATACCCTCGATCTATCTGTTCAATGTTGTGAATTTTGCTGCTTCCCTCGGCCGATAACGCTGCAATCAACAAGGCTACGCCCGCACGAATATCGGGCGACGACATCTCAATGCCACGCAAGGGATGCTTACGGTCTAACCCAATTACGGTAGCCCTGTGCGGGTCGCACAAGATAATTTGAGCCCCCATATCAATGAGTTTGTCGGTAAAAAACAACCTGCTTTCAAACATTTTCTGATGAATCAGAATGCTTCCCTTGGCTTGAATGGCGGTTACCAGCAATACAGAAATCAAATCAGGAGTAAACCCGGGCCAGGGAGCATCGTAAATGGTCAAAATGCCCCCTTCCATAAAGGTGTCAATTTCGTAGCTTTTCTGTTGGGGAACAATCAAATCATCTCCATTTTTCACCAGAATAATTCCCATTTTCTCGAAAATTCTAGGAATAATTCCCAAATGAGGAAGGCCTACATTTTTTATGGTTATTTCCGATTGAGTCATAGCGGCCAACCCAATGAAACTTCCTACCTCAATCATATCGGGCAAGATGCGGTGGGTCGTGCCCTTCAGTTCTTTAACCCCATGTATTACCAACAAGTTTGATCCAATGCCTTCAATCTTGGCCCCCATTCGCACCAACATCTGACACAGCTGCTGTACATAAGGCTCACAGGCGGCATTGTAAATTTGGGTAGTGCCTTCTGCAAACACCGCAGCCAATACTACATTGGCCGTGCCGGTCACTGAAATTTCCTCCATGTGGATGAACTTCCCTTTTAACCCCTTGGTGCTGCCGTGGTATAAAAATCGGCGCGGGTCGGCTTCTATTACTCCTCCCAGCTCCATCAAACCGATAAAATGGGTGTCCAAGTGCCTTCTGCCAATTTTATCTCCTCCCGGTCTGGGAATAAATCCTTTTCCAAACCGCCCCAGCAAAGCCCCCATCAGCATGATGCTACCCCGAAGTTTTCCGGCCGAAGCAATGAAGGCGTCCGACTCTAGGTATTCAAAATCGATATGGCTTGCCGTAAACGAATAGACGCCCTTTTCTTTTTTTGAAACCTGTACGCCCATGTCGGCCAAAATGTCAATCAACCGCAATACATCATGTATTTCGGGCACATTTTCTACCACCACTTCTTCGGCAGTGGCTACCACCGCACACAGAATTTGAAGAGCTTCATTTTTAGCTCCTTGAGGAGTAATTGACCCTTTTAAAGGGTTGCCTCCCTGAACAATAAACGTTTGTCCTGCCATGATTTATCGATTAGATCCGGGACGGGCTGCCGGCCGAAATCCCGTGGGTTTCTTTTTCTTTTTCTTTCTCGGGTTCATGTTGCGCTGAACACTTCCCGCCAAAGGAATACCAGCCATCAATTCAGCAGAAGGGCGAAAACGCAAACCTTCTGGAAATGAAAGAACTCCACCTGAAAGCTCTATCAAATGTTCCCGCAACAATTCTTCAGTAACCGTGCCTTGATTGTACTGCAAATAGGCCTTTTTCATCAAATTGCCCAAGACTTCCAAAAAGGCATCGCGGGTAGGACCCGCCTCCATTTCTTTCGCCTTTTCAATAAATTCCAAAATAAACCGACCATAATGTTTTTTGGCCAATCCCGGTTTTGGATACGCAAGGCGCTCCGGGCGTTTTTCGGCATGGTTTGGATCGGGCATGGGATACGGACTATCTACATCCAACGCAAAATCAGACATGATAAATAGATGATCCCAAAGCTTTTGTTGAATTTCTTCGGTTTCCTTTAATTCCTTCGTGGTTGGATTAATGGTGCTCATCACCTGAATCAGGTTGGTGGCGGCCTTCAATCGTTTTTCCCGATCTTCAATTTGAAGTACTTCATTCACCATCGATTGAATGGCTCGACCATATTCAGGAAGTTTGATTCGGGGGCGCTGAGAATTGTATTCCATACTTACTTTGTAGTCTTACGGCGAACTGCGGTTTCAGCTGCAGCCACCATTTGAGGCGTATCCAAACCATATTTGGTTAGCAATTCGGTTGGAGTTCCGCTTTCCCCAAAGGTATCATTTACAGCGATAAACTCCTGAGGTGCGGGATAATTTAAACTTAAAACCCGGGCCACTGCTTCACCCAATCCTCCAAACATATTGTGCTCTTCTGCTGTAACCACACAGCCTGTCTTTTGCACCGAAGCCAAAACGGCCTCTTCGTCCAAGGGCTTAATGGTGTGTATATTGATTACCTCCGCATGCACCCCCCGTTCCCGAAGTATTTCAGCGGCTTCTATGGCTTTCCATACCATATGGCCTGTAGCTATCATGGTTACATCGCTTCCTTCCACCAAAACATTCGCTTTTCCCAACACAAATGGAAAGCGGGTTTGATCCATAAATACAGGCCAAGAAGGTCGGCCAAAACGAAGATACACAGGACCATCATGTTCAGCAATTGCCAGGGTAGCTGCGTAGGTTTCATTGTAATCTGCCGGGCAAATTACAGTCATGTTGGGCAACATCCGCATCATGCCAATGTCCTCCAAAATCTGGTGGGTAGCTCCATCCTCGCCCAAGGTCAATCCGGCATGACTGGCACAGATTTTCACATTTTTCTGAGAATACGCAATGGACTGACGTATTTGATCGTACACCCTGCCGGTAGAAAAATTGGCGAATGTACCCGTAAAAGGTATTAATCCTCCAATGGTCATTCCTGCGGCAATGCCCATCATATTGGCTTCGGCAATTCCAATCTGATAAAACCGGTCTGGAAATTGCTTGGCAAATTCATTCATTTTTAAAGAGCCTGCCAAATCAGCAGTCAATGCCACCACCTTCGGATTGGTCTCGCCCAGTTTAGTTAGCGCGGCTCCAAAACCGGAACGGGTATCTTTTTTCTCCGTGAACGGAAATTGATTTAAAATGCTGCTCATAGGTTAATAATCTTCCAAGGTTTCAGGATTTTGGGCCAGGGCCGAGGCCAATTGCTCGTCGTTGGGCGCAATGCCATGCCAGGCATGACTACCCATCATAAAATCTACTCCATGACCCATGATGGTATTCATAAGAAGAACCACTGGCTTTCCCTGTCCCGTTTTTGAAACGCAGTCTTCCAGTCCATTTAAAATAGCTTCTACCGAATTCCCCTGCTCCACATGAACAACTTCCCAACCAAAGGCTTGAAATTTGGCCGGCAAATTGCCCAAATCGCAGACTTCTTTGGTTGAACCATCAATCTGTTGTCCATTCCAATCTACGGTAGCAATCAGGTTGTCAACCTGATTGGCAGCAGCATACATTACAGCTTCCCATATTTGCCCTTCTTGAAGCTCTCCATCTCCATGCAAGGTGTACACCAAATACGGATCTCCATTTTGCTTTTTGGCTAAAGCCGCACCAATTCCCACACTTAAGCCCTGACCCAATGAGCCCGAAGCAATGCGCACTCCAGGCAAATGCTCGGCCGTAGTTGGATGCCCCTGCAATCTTGAATTTATTTTTCTAAAACTCGCCAATTCTGCTTCTTCAAAATA
This sequence comes from Bacteroidota bacterium, assembly GCA_027621385.1. Lineage (GTDB taxonomy): Bacteria > Bacteroidota > Bacteroidia > CAIKAF01 > CAIKAF01 > CAIKAF01. Next base: position 3,668 of record JAQCBQ010000121.1, read on the forward strand.
ACCCGAACGGGCCAACACAGAATAGAACACCGGAGAAATATGTCCGTTGGAGAGGAAAAACAAATCTTCTCCCAAGCCATCCATCGAAAAAATAGGAGCCCGATGCCTCAATCGGTTAAAGTACAAACTCACTAAAAATTCGGTGCAGCCAAGCGACCCACCCGGGTGCCCCGATTGAACCCCATGAACCATGCGAACTATATCTCGCCTGACCTGGTTGCAAATATCCTGAAGTTGATTTATTTCCATGTATTCTGTGTATCTATATATGTGTTCAATATTAAAGGACTTGAATTCTTAAAAAGCCAATTGGTGGTTTAGTGCAAGCGACTCCCCATTTTCAATCTGTTCTGTTCCCGCCACTGGCATTTCATTCATTTTATTCAAGCTATGGCTACAAAGGTAAAGATTGCCACCATATTCCCTACCTTCGTGGCACATGCCAACTCAAAAGAATCACCAACATAAAAAACAATTTGGTCAGCATTTTTTGCTGGATGCATCTGCCATCGAAAAAACGGTTCTGGCAATAGCCGAAGTGTGGCCAGAAGGCGACATCTGGGAGGTTGGCCCCGGAGAAGGCGCCCTTACAAAAGCGCTACTTTCCTTAAAAAGAGAGCTGTGGGTTTCTGAAATCGACCGCGATTTGCACGAAAGATTGGAGCAAACCTTTGCCGGAAATCACATCCATTGGTTGTTCGACGATTTCTTGAGACAATCTCCACCCGGCACTCAACAGTTCGCGCTGGTGGGCAATTTTCCCTACAACATCTCTACTGAAATCGTTTTTAAACTGCTCGATCATCAGCAGCAATTCCCGGTTATGGTAGGCATGTTCCAAAAAGAAGTGGCCCAGCGCCTATGTGCCCCACATGGCTCAAAAACCTATGGCATTACCTCGGTGTTAACCCAGGCATTTTATTCCACCGAACTGCTGTTCACGCTTCCTCCCAATGCCTTTAATCCTCCTCCCAAGGTGGACTCGGCCGTGGTTCGCTTTGTACGGCGCCCACAGACGTACCACGCTGACTTGCCTTTGCACGCCTTCAAATCTGTGGTTAAAATGGCCTTCAATCAACGAAGAAAAACTTTGAAAAACGCGCTGTCAGGACTACCTTTGGCCCAGCAATCGTTCCCCCCACCCTTACTTAGTTTAAGGGCTGAACAAATTTCTGTACCTCAATATATGGACGCCGCACGGGCTATGAACCAATAAACCTCACCGCTCATGGAACTGACGCCCGATTTCCTGGAACATGTGTCAACATGCCTTCAAACAGGCAATACCGAGGCTTTATCCACAAGCATAGAGGGCTTGCACCCCAGCGATTTGGCGGGCATCATGGAAGACCTCGCGGCCCAAGATGCACTTCTGCTGTACCATCAGCTCGAAGACAGCCTCGCCGCTGATGTCCTAACCGAGTTGGACGAAGATTTCAGGGAAAAGTTCCTGGAACAAATTTCCTCCAAAGAAATCGCCGACCAATTCTCTGAACACATCGATTCCGACGATGCGGCAGATATCCTGGCAGACCTCCCCCAAGAACGGCAACGCGAAATTCTGGCAGAAATCCAAGACCGGGAACTGGCCTCAGACATCGAAGATTTGCTGCGCTACGATGAAGATTCCGCCGGCGGTCTCATGGCCAAAGAATTGGTCCAAATCAATGAAAATTGGGATCGGGTTACCATTTTTAATGAAATAAGAAACCAGGCTCAAGACATTGATAATGTGTACACCGTGTATGTGGTGAACAACGACAACCAACTGAAAGGAATTCTGCCCTTAAAACGCATTCTGCTGGCTCCCGACAGCCAACCCCTGAGCGATATTATTCTAGACGAGGTGGTGTACGTCAATGTAAATTCCAGCAAGGAAAAGGTGGCTCAAACCATGCAAAAATACGACCTGGTTGCCTTGCCGGTAGTGGACGCCAACCTGAAACTGCTGGGCAGAATCACCATCGATGATGTGGTGGACGTCATTCAAGAAGAAGCAGAAAAAGATTACCAATTGCAGGCCGGTCTGTCTGAAGATGTAGAAGCCGATGACAGCATCGCCATTCTTACCCGCGCCCGATTGCCCTGGCTGTTGGTGGGTTTGTTTGGCGGAATCATGGGGGCACAAGTGATTGGCCGCTACGAAACTGAAATTCAATTGCACCCTGAAATGGCTTTTTTTATTCCGCTGGTAGCAGCCATGGGCGGCAACGCCGGAGTCCAAAGCTCGGCCATCGTGGTGCAAGGCATAGCCAGCGGCAATCTTCAGCACGGCCGCCTATGGAATAAGTTTTTCAAGGAATTAAGCATAGGGCTGATCAATGGCTTTGTCTGTGCCTTGGTCATTTTGCTGTACAGTTATTTTTTCAGTCGAGAATCCGCTGAATTGGCCCTTACCGTAAGCACCGCTATGGTCGCCGTCATCGTTTGCTCTTCCGTCCTGGGCACCTTCATTCCACTCACGCTGAACCGCTTCAGCGTCGATCCCGCCTTAGCCACCGGCCCCTTCATCACCACCATGAACGACATCATTGGCCTGCTGCTCTATTTTTCCATCGGACGGCTGATGTACGGTGTTTTTATGTGATTTTTTTGGGCGGCAAACGGGCTGTCAGAGGTAGTCCTCCGGTGCAGCCGTGCCGGCAGCGGGTTCCGGGTGGCTCCCAAGGTCGCCCCCTCCACCTCGCGCCGCCTACGGCTCCACCGATGCGGGCTACCTACTTCCATCCCTGCCGCGGCCTCAATCCTTAAGCGTTGTTCAACCGGCATTTCTGCCTATCTTCAAGCCTTGAAATACATCGACCTTATTTTATGCGTCTTCTTCCTATGCTCTTCAGCTACAGCGGCTTCCGAAACTCAGGATTTCTCCTGTTTGCCTTAGTTCTGAATTTTCCACCAAAATTATTCGCTCAAGGGGTTACCATCGGTTCCAATACCCCGGCCGATCCTTCAGCAACGCTTGAGGTGAAATCCAGCACCGGCGGAGTTCTGCTGCCCCGGCTTACTACGGCTCAACGCAACGGAATTTCGAACCCCGCAGCAGGTTTAATGATTTACAATACCAGCACCGAATGCATGGAAGTGTACCACTCCACCGGCTGGAAAGCCTTTTCCTGCGCCTGTTCTTCTGCGCCCTCTGCACCCAGCTCCATCCAAGGCCCCAATCAGGTATGCGCTCAACAAACGGCCGTATCGTTTTATGTATCTGCCGTTCCCGGTGCCACGCAGTACACCTGGACAGCTACAGGTGGAGCCAGCATCCAATCCGGCCAAGGCGACACCTTGGTTAGCATTGACTTTGGTTCCGGTTCAGGAAGCATTTCTGTCGAAGCCTCTAATTTTTGCGGCACTGCCCCTTTGGTTTCTATGAACTACCTGGCCGCCAATCCCGATCCAACCTTTAGCGTCAATCCCGCCCAGCCCATTACCAATCAAGCTGCTGTCTTTTCTGCCAGCAGCACCGGACTGCAATATGCATGGACCTTCCAAAATGGAAGCCCAGCCACCTCAACCTCGGCAAATCCTTCGGTAACCTATTCTTCAACCGGTGTGAATTCGGTGAAATTGGTGGTCACCGATCTCAACGGCTGTACCGATAGTTCTACTCAATCCATTACCGTCACCAATTGCCCGGCTCCGGGCCAAAATCAGGTTACGTTCAATTACACGGGCGGTCAACAAAGTTGGACGGTTCCCGCCACCTGCGTCAGTAGCGTAACATTGGAATGCTGGGGAGCACAGGGTGGATCTTCCATCTCCACAGGCGGGGCCGGGGGTTACGCCAAAGGCGATTTGGCCGTTACTCCCGGTCAAGTGCTATACCTGTATGTGGGCGGCCAAGGAGGAAATCCCGGCGGTGGCTGGAACGGCGGCGGAAGCGGTCACGCCAATGGCAGCTACCCAGCTAGTGGAGGCGGTGGGGGCGGCAGTGATGTCCGGATAGGTGGACAAACCCTTTCAGATAGAGTTATTGTTGCCGGCGGCGGCGGCGGCTCCTGTACGTTGTACACGGGAAATTTCAGTTCGACAAATCCCGGACAAGGCGGGGGAAATGCTG
>JAQCBQ010000122.1 GCA_027621385.1 Bacteroidota bacterium
TTCAAATGGCTTGGTTCAGGATAAAAACGGCATGAAGATGTCAAAACGGCTGGGAAATGCAGTAGATCCGTTTCAGGCCATCTCCACCCACGGCGCCGATGCCCTCAGGTGGTATATGCTAACCAACGCCGCCCCTTGGGATGACCTGAAATTTAATCCGGCAGGCTTGGAAGAGGGAACCCGTCGATTTTTCTCTACCCTTTACAATACCTATTCGTTCTTCGCATTGTACAGCAATGTGGACGGCCTGTCACCACGACAACCTCAACTTCCTCAACAACCCAGCGAACTCGACCGCTGGATGCTGTCTCGGCTCTCCCGACTTCAACAGGAGGTCACTCAAGCCTATGAAGATTTTGATTTGACTCAAGCCGGAAGGTTGCTGCAATCGTTTACGGATGCCGATTTGTCCAACTGGTACGTGCGCTTATCGCGGCGGCGCTTTTGGAAAGAAGCCGACGATCTGGATAAGCAGGCCGCCTTCGACACCCTACACCTGGCCCTGAATTATGTGGCTTTAATGATGGCTCCGTTGGCGCCTTTTTACAGCGATAGATTGTACAGAGACCTAACCGGCTCCAACCAATCGGTGCATCTGGCCGATTGGCCCTCTTCATTGCCCGAGCAATTGAATCCCAATCTGGAATACGCGATGGAATTGGCTCAATCTGCCTCCAGCTTGATTTTGTCCATTCGAAAGGCGGAAAAAATCAGGGTACGACAACCCCTAAAACGGGTGTTGATTCCGGTGTTGAATCAGCAACAAGCCAAAGCGCTGGAACAGGTTTCAGATATTATTCGGTCTGAGGTGAATGTAAAGGCCATTGAACTGCATTCCGAACCTGGAGATTGGATGGTATTAAAGGCCAAGGCAGATTTTAAAAAGTTAGGTCCCCGCTTCGGCAAAGACATGAAAATGGTGGCCAATGCCATTGAAAATTTAAACCAATCTGAAATTCAACAGCTCAATACTACGGGTTCTTGCCCACTTCAGCTGTCGGATTCAAAAACGGTGGAGTTGCTCAGGGATGATGTTGAAATCCGTTCTCAAGATGTGCCAGGCTGGCAGGTGGCGACAAACGGCTTTTTGACGGTGGCCTTGGATTTGCAGTTGAATCCTGAATTGATTTCAGAAGGTACAGCCCGCGACCTGGTGAACCGAATCCAAAATCTACGGAAAGAATCCGGCTTGGATGTGGGCGATCGAATTCAGCTTGGAATTTTTGGCCCAACTGAGGTTGTACAGGCCGCCCAAGCCAATTATGATTATATTTGCACTGAAGTTCTTGCTGTTGACTTGCAAACCTCTGAGAACCCTCCTGCAGGTCAGGCGGTCAAAGTAGAACTGGAAGGGGAATTGACTGCGTTTATTGTTATTCAAAAAATGAATTAAACCAACTGTATGTCTGAGTTAAAAGTCCGTTATTCCGACGAAGAATTAGAAGAATTCCGAGTCTTAATTGAATCCAAACTGGAACGTTCACGCAAAGAGTTGGCCTTATTAAAAGAGGCCTTCGCACACCGCGATGGAAACACCACCGACGACACTTCGCCCACCTTCAAATTAATGGAAGATGGTGCTGAAGTATCCAGCAAGGAAGAAATTGGTCAATTGGCCGCCCGCCAGCAAAAATTCATTACCAACTTGGAAAATGCCCTCATCCGCATTCAAAATAAATCCTACGGAATTTGCCGCGCCACCGGTCAATTGATTCCCAAAGAACGCTTGAGGGCCGTTCCTCATGCTACCTTAAGCATTGAGGCAAAAAATGCACCCAACCGCCGCGACTAAAAATGAAAAAAACGCTGGGGTTGATTTTGGGGTTGATTGCGATTGATCAGTTAATCAAGATTTGGGTAAAAACATCCATGCGCATTGGCGAAGGTTTCCCATTGCTCGGAAATGCGCTGGAAATCTATTTCATTGAAAACAATGGAATGGCTTGGGGCATGGAATTTGGCGGAGAAGGCGGCAAAATTGCCCTCACTCTGTTTCGCTTACTCGCCGTAGGCGGCATTTTCTACCTGCTGTACGACATGCTGAAAAAGGGCCCGCTGAATTTGATGTCTGTTGGTTTGGCAATGGTTTTCTCGGGTGCCCTTGGCAACATCATCGACTCGGTGTTTTATGGTCAATTGTTCAGCGAAAGCAATCGTTTTTTTGTGGCTGAAACCTTCCCTGAAACGGGCTACGCCCCTTGGCTGCAAGGCAAGGTGGTCGATATGTTTTTCTTCAACATCCGCTGGCCCGAATCCATGGGTGGAAGCCTGATTTTCCCACCCATCTGGAATTTCGCTGACGCCTGCATTTCAATCGGAGTCGCCTGCATGCTGCTCTTTTCCTTCTTCAAGCGAAAAGACAGCGCTCCCGAAACAAAACCTACTTCTTAAGGATTTCTTTTTTAGGGCGGCTGCCGGGCTTTCCGGGCTACTCCGCAGCTGCCGGAAACTGCCCCAGCGGGCTTGCGTGGGCTCCTAAAGTCGCCTCCGCGCCACGCGGGGCAGGTTCCGTCACCTTTGCGGGGTAGCCTCGTCAATCCCTGCCGCGGGCGACTCATGACTTATTCGCAGTCGACTTCCTTTCGCAGGATGGATGTTCAAGGGTTAGGAAGCACGAAAGGTTACGATGATGTAAATTTCAATTCCCTTTATAGTTTTCTATGTGCCGCAAACAAACAGATTCAATTTTTGAATGACACCTTCCAAATCTAATTCCTAAATTTGAAGCAATCAACCCACCATACTGCTGTGAATTCTTCTGCATTTTTTAATATCAAATATCTGTTTTTTAACAGTTTAATGCTGCTGGCCTTTTGTTCGTGTTTCAGCTTTTCTGGAATTAAAGCCCAAGGTGTTCTCATTGGAGCCAATCCAGGACAGCCCCACTCCTCCGCAGGTCTCGATGTTGATTTTACCAACAAAGGATTCCTATTGCCTCGGCTTACCACTGCTCAACGCAATGGTATTAATTCCCCGGCAGTGGGCTTGGTTATTTACAACACTACAAGCCAATGCGTTGAATCGTATTTTTCCGCCGGATGGAGAACCTTGCAATGCAACTGCACCCAATTTCCTTCAGCTGCCATTTCGCCCTCAAATCCGGTGGGATCTACAAATGCTCCAGTTGCTTTAAATGTAGCTAATCCCGCTCAGGGCCAAACCTATGCCTGGACTTTTGCCTCGGGTAGTCCTTCCACCTCTTCTTCTTCCTCTCCCTCTGTTACTTGGAGTTCAACGGGTACCTATTCCGCAGTACTAACCGTAACCGATGCCAATGGATGTTCTGCCAGCGATTCAGTTCAGGTGGTGGTTTCTTCTTGTTCCACTCAAAACGCAAGTCAAACATTTAATTATACGGGTTCTGCCCAAACCTGGACTGTTCCTGCGGGGGTTTGTTCATTGACGGTGGAATGTTGGGGTGCAGCGGGCTGGACAGGCACCTATGCAGGTGGTCAAGGAGGCTATGCCGTGGCTAAATTCCCGGTAACCCCTGGCGAAACAGTGTACATTTATGTGGGTCAAGAGGGGCCAGCAGTACCAGCAAATGGCTACAGCTCGGCTGCTTTTAACGGGGGTGGATATGGATATTCTTGGAACAGTGCCGCCATGGCTGGCAGTGGAGGCGGAGCCTCAGATGTTAGGTTGGGTGGACAAACCTTAAATCACCGGGTTGTAGTGGCTGGCGGTGGAGGCGGTGCTACCAACAACGGTAGCTGTACCGGCGGGCACGGGGGAGGAACAACGGGACAAAACGCAGGTTGTTCAGGCTATGGTACGGTAACAGGTGGTGGACAAAACGCCGGTGGCACAGGCGGTCAAAATGGGAGCTTTGGCCAAGGAGCCAATGCCGATATGAACGTAACCGTTGGCTGGGTTGGCGGCGGCGGCGGCGGCTGGTATGGCGGAGCTTGTGGCTTTTCACATCAGGCTGGAGCCGGAGGCTCTTCCTATACGGGTGGTCATGGGTCCTACACAACCTCCAATACGTCAACGTCCATTGGCGGAAGAACTGGACATGGACAGGTTAAAATTTCCTACTGATTTTTTCACCTTCCCCTCTTCTTAAAATAGTTCTACCCCTTCCCCAAAAGGCCTTTTAATCCCATTACTAAGGAGTGCCTGCGCCCTTGTCGCTGCACCTGCGTGTACCGAACCGGATGGGCATTGAAGGACCGGTTCCGCGCTTCAATGCCCTCCAACATGCTTCCCTCAAAATCAAAAATTAATCCCATATTACGGGCTTTCTTTATACAGGCGTTATACAATAAATACTCCGCATTTTGCTTACGCCCTTCCTCCGTCGAACTCCCCAAAATCAAATAGCAGCACCGCGAATCGTAAATGCAAGCGGCAGCAGCAACCACTTGGCCCTTGCTGTCCTTGGCCTGCAATAAAAATCCCGCGTTTTGGCGCTGAATGGCTTCGATGGCCCGCAGCAGCACCTCATCGGAGTACGGACAGGGCTTATTTTTTCGCTCAAATGGGGCCCGAACAATGCGCAACAGCAATTCAATCGATTCCAAATCCCCAATCTCAAGCCCCAATTCTTCCGCTTTCCGTATGTTTTTTCTTGCCTGTGCCGAGGGCACATAGCCATCACTCGGATAAATCCGGAAGGTATAACGCTCCTGAAGGGCATATCCCTGCCAATAAAAGGGGAGAAGATACTCGGTTTCTGGACTCAGTCTAAGTTCATGAAAATCATGCTTGGGAAGGCTGCTCAATAATGACCCAATGGCTTTTTTTTGAAAGGAAAGCTGTTGGTACGTATCTGAAGCCTGAGGATTCACGATGCTCAACGGAAAAAATGGAGTTAAAGCAGGCATTTCAAACCGCATCAATCCCCATCTCTTGATTTTACTGTAGGGCAAGGCCGCTTGAATGCGATGCTCAGGCTTCCACACCACTACATCCCAGCCGGCTTCGCCGCACACAGCATCCAGCCACCAAGGTTGCGCAAATACCAACAATTGAGCCTGCTCTTGGCAAAAAAGGCGGTATTGCTCTTGAAGGGTTGACATCTGTTTTGGTGCGCAGGGCTTTCAGCTTGAACGAAGGTACACAATTGCACCTTTTTTCGACTCAAACCTGAAGGGGAACCCCCAATAGAAATGGATTGGACTCAAGACAACCTAATCCAGCCAGGGTTTTAAATGCCTGTCATTCCATGAATACAATTCGTCCATCGTATGCCAAACTTCTCCGTCAAACACCAGGGAATTACCTCCCACCTCACCCAAGTAAAGGGCAGGTACTTCCAATTCGGCAAGGAGATCTACAACGGCGTCTTCATGCTCCTCTGGCACACTAACAACAACCCGGCCTTGCCCTTCTCCAAACCAAAACGCATCGGTACGGATATCGTCGTCAGAATAGACTTCAAATCCAATCTTGCCTGCTAAGGCCGACTCTTTCAAACACTGATAAAGCCCGCCTTCTGATACATCATGGGCCGATAGAATTAACCGGTTTTCGATTAAGCCGGCAATGCCTTTGTGCAACTGTATTTCCTGGTCTAGGTTAAAATAAGGTGCCGGTGACTTTTCAATTTTATGCCATTGCCGCAGGTATTCCGAACAGGAAACATCAGAGTTGACCACTCCGACAAGGATTATTTTGGCTTTTGCATTCGGAAAGGCCAAGCCGGTATGTAAATCTAGCCGGTCAAGAATGCCAAGCATACCAATGGAAGGACTGGGCGCCACAGGAAATACCTGCTCGCCTTCCCGGTATTGATTGTAAAAACTTACATTTCCTCCGGTAACAGGGGTTCCAAAGGCCTTACATGCTTTACCCATTCCTTTAATGGCACCTACAAATTGCCAATAGGCCTCAGGATTATACGGGTTGCCAAAATTCAAACAATTGGTAATGGCGATGGGTCTAGCCCCAGAACAAACTATATTTCGGGCAGCTTCAGCCACAGCCATCATGCTTCCCTTTTCGGGATTAGCCTCAACGTACAATGGATTGACATCCACGGTCAGAGCAAGGGCGCTGTTGGTTTCTTTCACCCAGACTATGGCCGCATCCGAAGGCTTCCGACTGCTTAAATTGGCCGTTCCTATCATCGAGTCATATTGCCGGATTATCCAGTGCTTTGGTACTAAATTGGGTGAGGTGCTCAAGCATTCTGCTACCTCTTTTAAACGAGGCGGAACCGGTACTTTGGACGGATGAAACGATTCAATTTCTGCCAAATACGACGGAGCTTTGATTTCACGCTCATACACGGGGGCACCGCCGCCCAACACCAACACCGATGCCGGCAATTGGGCCACCAGTGTTTCATGAAAGTAAAAATCAAGCCGATCTTCCTCAATGACTTCCCCAATACGAGAGCAATTCAAATCCCACTTTTCAAAAATGCGTTGAATATCAGCCTCATGCCCCTTTTTCCCAACTACCAACATCCGTTCCTGCGATTCCGATAGCAGCAATTCAAACGGCTGCATTTCTTCGCCCCGTGTGGGTACCCGTTCCAAGTGAATACGCATGCCCGAATTTCCTTTCTCTGACATTTCGGATGTACTGCAAATGATTCCTGCCGCGCCCATATCCTGAATTCCAATGGCATATCCAGCCTCAATCAACTCTAAGGTGGCCTCTAGCAGTAATTTTTCCTGAAATGGGTCCCCCACCTGAACCGAAGGAAGTTGCTTGGAGCTTTCTCCCGACATCTCAGCCGAAGCGAATGAAGCCCCATGAATTCCATCTTTTCCGGTGGCCGATCCAACAATAAAAACAGGGTTCCCCGCCCCATAGGCCACCGCACTCATTACTTTATCATGCGCTACAATTCCTGCCGACATCGCATTTACCAAGGGATTTTGATGAAATGAGGAATGAAAAAAGGTTTGACCAGCCACCGTAGGCACACCAAATGCATTGCCATAATCGCCAATTCCTTTTACTACTCCTTTTACAAGCCATTGTGTTCTAGCCTCAGTCGGCTCACCGAAAAACAAGGCGTTTAATTGGGCAATGGGCCTTGCTCCCATGGTGAATATATCGCGGTTTATGCCCCCAACTCCGGTAGCTGCACCTTGATAAGGCTCAATGGCGCTGGGGTGGTTGTGGCTTTCGATTTTAAAAGCACAGGCCAGTCTCTGTCCTATATCCACCAAACCTGCATTTTCCTTGCCGGGCTCAGCCAGCAGCCCTTTCCCTTCGCGGGGAAGGGTTTTCAGCCAGCGTATGGAATTTTTGTAGGAACAATGCTCGCTCCACATCCCCGAAAAGGCACAGAGTTCAGTGAAATTGGGTTGGCGCCCCAATTTTTCAACAATTAAATTAAACTCATCAGGTAGAAGACCCAATTTAACCGCAGTCTCAACGGTGGGAATGGGCGCTCCGTCGGAAGGCAATGAAGGTTGCATAAAAAATCTTTGGACAAAGGTATGCGATTTCTTACACAGGCTAACCGAACAGACCTAATTCAAATTGGTTTTATCTGGGCAAGGCTTCCCTCCATTCCCAAAGGTCCAAAGCCGTACACGTGTTTTGTTAAATTCCACAACTTCTTTTCTGCTTGCATTGAAAACAAAAAACGCCGGATTTCTCCGGCGTTTTTCCTTAAACACGATACCCCTTATCTTATTTTTTCGCCACTTTGTAGTGCTGATTTCCTGCAGCCGATTCTACAGATAGGATGTAAACTCC
>JAQCBQ010000123.1 GCA_027621385.1 Bacteroidota bacterium
CGCAAAAAAACACCTCAATACCAAACCCGGATTGAACAAAACTCTGGCTATCTCGTTTACCTGTAACTATGAAACCACTGATTCGAATTACACGCAAAGAGCATTTTAATGCCGCACATAAAATGTACCGACCCGATTGGAGCGAGGCCCAAAATGAAGCTGTTTTTGGAAAGTGCTCCAACCACAATTGGCATGGACACAATTATGATTTGTACGTGACTCTGGAAGGAGAAGTGAATCCGGAAACCGGATATGTGGCTGACCTTAAAGAGCTTAGCGATTTGCTGAAACGCAAGGTGGTGGATGTGCTTGACCATAAAAATTTAAATCTGGACGTGCCTTTTATGCAAGGCATTCTAGCCAGTACAGAACATTTGGCCCTGCAAATTTGGGAGCAAATTGAGCCGGAAATTCCCAATCTGGGAAATTGCCGATTGCATAAAATTCTGCTGTACGAAACCGAACGAAATTTTGTGGAGCTTCAACGCCCAAGCTAATTTTGGAAGTACCAAATCAACCGAAGTTGAGCTGAATTTATGATTCAGGTTTTTGCCTAAAATGAAGATAGGAACTGAGGGCGTAGGCCGGCAACAACAACCAAAACCAATTTGGATTTCCAAGGATTACTATGCCTAATCCAACAGCTAGAAACAGCAAGCGAAAGCGCATGTTCTTCCAGGTTAGTCCAACCGATTTTAAGCTAAATAGCCAAAATGGGGCGTTTAAAAAATAGACCGACAGGGCCAAGGCCAATAGGGCCGACCAAGCCATGAGGGTTTGACCTGGAATGAAATTTGGCGAATTGAAGTTCCACCACAGTAGGGCCCAAAATAAGGCATTCGCAGGGGTTGGAAGCCCTTTAAAATCGTGGCGTTGGTCTTCATCCAAATTAAATCGGCCCAGCCGCAAGGCCGAGGCGGGCAAAATGAGCCATCCCAAGTACGATACTTGGGGAGCAAGCCCTACAGGCAAAACCTGTTCCAAGACCTGAACGGCCATCGCTGCCGGCAGAAAGCCAAAGGAAATTACATCGGCCAGGGAGTCGAGCTGCTTGCCGAGTGGTCCGCTGGCATTCAGAAGCCGCGCCAGTGCACCATCGAAAAAATCAAGCAGAAGGCAAACACCAATGGCCAGGACGACTTGGATTTCGGTCCAGGTGTGTAGATGTGCAACGGTTAAGCCGCCCAGCGTGGCATTGCCAAGGGTCAGTGCATTGGGCAACCATCTTAACCGATGTTTCATGGTGTGAAAAAATTACAATCTATCGCAAAAGTAGTGTAAATTAGCGGTCTAGTAGATGAAACGTTTTTCACCAATTTGGCTCAACCTCGGGTTGCTGATGTTCGGAACCGGTTCTGTTTGGGCACAGACGCCCAAATATGCGAATGCATTTTTAGATGTCGGAGTAGGGGCCAGGGGAATAGCCATGTCTCAGGCCGTGGTGGCTTCGGCCAACGATGCCACAGCGGCGTTTTGGAATCCGGCCGGGTTAACCGATATGCGCCGTGATATCCAGTTTGGGTTTATGCACCATGAGCATTTTGCCGGTATTGTCAAGTTCGATTATGGGGGCTTGGCTGTGAAATTCAGCGAAAAGGATGCCGGGGCCTTTACCTTTATTCGCAGTGGTGTGGACGACATCCCCAACACCTTGGAATTGTTGGATGCCAATGGAAATGTAGATTACGACCGGGTGCAATCTTTCTCTGCTGCCGATTACGCTTTTTTATTGTCGTATGCCCGGAAATTGGACCGAAAAAACCGCTGGTCTTTGGGCGGAAGCGCCAAAGTAATTCATCGCCACATCGGTGGATTTGGAACGGGATGGGGCTTTGGGATTGACCTGGGGTTAAAGTTTCAGCACAACAACTGGTCGGCCGCTGCCATGTTTAGGGATGCCAGTTCGACCATTACTCAATTTAAGTATTCCACCGACGCTTTTCGCGTTATTTTCATCGAAACGGGCAATGAGGTGATTTCGAGCAGTACCGAAATTGCCGTACCCCGCATGACGGTGGGTGGCGCCTATGCGCTGCACATCAAAGATAAATTTTTGGTTCGCCCTGAACTGCAATTTACAGTAACCACCGACGGCAGGCGAAATGTATTGCTGGCCACGGATGCGGTTAGTGTTGATCCGGCCTTTGGCTTAGAGCTGGGGTACAACGATTTGATTTTTATTCGTGGGGGAATAGGGCGGTTTCAGTATTTGAAAAATCCGAGTCCCGATGGTGGTTTTGAGGGGCAAAGCCTTTCTTTTCTGCCAACGGCAGGGCTTGGTTTGCAGATTAAAGCCTTGAGTTTGGATTACACCCTGGCCAATTTTGGGACTTCCCTGGTGGGTTTATCTCATGTATTCAGCTTGCGGCTTGATTTGTTTAAAGCCTCTAATTTGCCCTCTGACAATAAAACGAAATCTCCATGAAGCGCAGTCTGTCATCTGCTTTTTGGTTTTTAGGATTTATTCTGTGCTGTTTGCCGGTGCTTAGGGGGCAAAACACCTGGATAAATTATTCGCAAGTCCATTACAAGTTTGCGGTTGTAAAAACGGGCTTGCACCGAATTACCGGTCAAACCCTACAGAATGCGGGAATTAATCTGAGCAGCCTAGATCCCAGGCAATTGCGTATTTATGCTCGTGGACAGGAGATTCCGTTGTACATTCCCGGAGAATGGGACGGGGTGTTAAGTTCCGCCGAGTTTATTGAATTTTTTGCTGAACGCAACAGCGGGAAAGAAGATGCAGCCTTATATGCTTCTCCCACAGAACAGGCACACCCTTCCCGGAGTTTATTTACCGATACGGTTTATTATTTCCTGACTTGGAATGCATCACCGGGAGCGCTGCGTTTCGCTACCGAAGTAGATACGGCGGCATTTCAGTATCCGGTTATTCCGTATTACGACCGCAGTATTTCATGGGCTCCGGGAGTTGGAGGTTCCACCTACCACAACGGAACAGTGTATGGCGGCGGCAGTTTGAATCCGGAGATGGAGCCGGGAGAGGGATTTGCAGTGATGTATTCCGGATCGGCGAGCTATGCTCCAGCCTGGGGCTCTGCCCCCTTAACGGGCTTGCAAAGCGCTTTGTTCAATGCGCCGGCAACGCTGGAAATTCGGGCGGTGACCGGAAGTAATCCCAACAGTGCAACTCCCGATCATATTCATGAACTGCGAACCGGGAATACGGTGTTGGAATCTCGAACCTTAGATGGCTATGGCCAAACCTTGTATTCTGCCACTTTGCCCTTTTCCACCATGTCGGCTTCATCGGCTCCGTTTACCCTGCAATTCTTAAATACCCTGTCTTCCAACACCCGAAATGGAATCACAGAATGGACCTTGAATTTGAAATTAAGGACAAGTTTTGGCAATCGGTTGGAGGAAGAATTGTGGATTCCAGGTCAAGGGGCTTCAAAGTCGGCCCTGTTGATTCAAGCATTTAATGCAGCGGGAGGAGAAGTTCGGTTGTATGATTTAACCCGCCGCCGCCGCATACCTGTTCAGGCCGCCGGAACGGGTAAATACCGTGCGGTCATTCCTCAAAACAACCAGCAGGTCAGATTGTATTTGGCCGCAATAAGCACGGTGACCAATGTGGCAGCGGTTCGGCCTGCAGGGAAATCGGGGTATTTTACCAATTATGAATCAGGTCAGGCCAATGCGGATTATGTGGTTATTTCTGCTCCTCCTTTACTCGAAGCTGCCGCAAAATATTCTCAGTTTCGTTCGTTGACGGGCTATACTTCCTTGTTGGTGGATGTGAATGAATTGTGTGAGCAGTATGCATCTGGGGTTCCAAAGCATCCCGGGGCCATCCGGAATTTTTTACGGATGACCGAAACCCGCTGGACGCTAAAACCAGAACATGTATTTTTAATTGGAAAGGGTATTCGGTATTTAAGTACCCGAAACAACGCACTGAATTACAACAAATCCATCATGCCCCCCATCGGGGAACCGCCTTGCGACAATCTGTACACCTTTGATGTGTTGGGCGACAGAACGCAACGCATGGCGATTGGACGGTTAGCGGCAGAAACTCCACAAGATGTAGAAGCCTATCTGGAAAAAATGCAGGCCCACGAATCTCAGCCCAATGCCTTGTGGAGAAAGCAATTCTTGCATTTGGGGGGAGGCATCTCTTCCACCGAGCAACAAACCCTCGGATACTACCTCAACAATTATAAAAGGCACGCTCAGGATAGTCTAATGGGAGGACAAGTGGTTACATTTTTGAAAACCACCAGCGCCCCCATTCAAATTACCTTGGCCGATTCCATTCGAAATTTAGTGGACAGAGATGGGGTATCTGTCATCACCGTATTTGGGCATGGAAGTGGTGATGGGTTCGACCAAAACATTGATGAGCCCCAGAATTACAACAACAAAGACCGGTATTTCTTTCTGATCGGGAATTCCTGCTATTCGGGAGATATTTTTTCAGAATACCGATTGGTGAGCGAGCGGTTTGTGATGCAGCCTCAAAAAGCCGCGGTTGGATTCTTGGCCTTTGGCTCTCCCGGATTATCCAGCATCATGAATGTATATACCGATAGTTTGTACCGGCAATTTAGTCGGACCAGCTTTGGAAGTACAATTGGTACCTGCATTGCCCGAACCGTAACGGGGAATGCCATTTCTGGAATTAATCCCTTGATTCGGTTTACTTCGTTGGGAATTCAATTGCATGGAGATCCGGCCTTTGGATTGAAAGTTCCATTGCGCACCGATTTGGTGATTCGGGAAAGCGAATTGGTATTTCCTGATACCGATTGGAGTACCGATGAGGATAGCTTGTACTTGCGTGTGCCAGTATCGAATGTGGGACGCATGCCCAGCGATTCCATTTTGGTAACGGTACGTTGGACTCGGCTGGGTTTGTTGAATGCCGACACCGTCATTTCTGCCCGTATGCCTGCCGTTGGATTCAGAGATACCATTGATTTTTGGCTTCCTATGCGCAGCGGTATCCTTCCCGGGCAACACAACCTAGCCATTACGGTAGATCCCGCAAATTTGATTTCAGAAGTCACTAAAACCAACAACAGAGTAGAATTACGACGGACCGTCGTTTCAGCCGACATCAATCCCATCTTCCCTCCTAAATTTGCTGTTGTACCGGGGCTGCCTCAGCCACTTTCTGCTCAAACGGGAGATCCTTTTTCCAGCGCTCGAACCTACAGAATGGAATGGGATACGGTGCCCGACTTTTCAAGTCCGCTGCGGACAGACACCACGTTTACTGGAGTTGGAGGTGTATATACCTGGACTCCACAGGTTTCGCTTCCTGACTCTACCGTTTGTTTCTGGCGCGCCGGTGTCGATTCGGCCAACACTGGGATTTTCCATAAATGGCGCAGCAGCAGCTATCAGGTCATTCAGGGAAAATACGGCTGGGGGCAAGCCCGAGGCGTTCAGCACCGACAAAATGCCCAGTTGTATTTAGAGCCTAGAACCGGTGTTTCAGGCTTTGATTTTGTGCCCGTCTATAAAAAACTGGATTGCGAAGTGCTTACTTGCCCCGCTTCCTGGCAATTTGGCGAAACCCAATTTACCATTGACGGAGCCTTAATGGAGGAAAACGGATGCTTCCCCACGGCAGGCATCTATGTGGCTGTGATTGATCCCATTACCCTAAAGCCATGGGAAACACGTTTTGGCAATCAAAACCCTCAGAACTATTTTGGAAACGTAAACGATGCCGGGGGCTGCCGACAACGTCCGGAAAAATACTTCATTTACTGGCTCAACAACCAAACTCAGCGCGATGGACTCACAGCGTTGCTCAATGCCGTCCCCAACGATTACTACATCTTGGCCTATACGTTTTATCAAGGACCGTTTACTAACCCCTCGTTTTGGCCCAATACCTTGTTGACGGCCTTTGAAAACCTGGGCGCCGATACCCTACGGGATTTGGTGACAAATGGGCAGGCCAGACCGTATATTTTCTTTACCCGAAAAGGCGATTTGAGCAGCACCAAAGAGGTTGTTGGGGCTTCTCAATGCGGCTACATACAACTGCTAACGGATTTAAGTTCCAATTGGATTTATGGGGCATTGACCACATCCTTAATTGGTCCTTCGACGCATTGGAATTCCCTAACCTGGCAATCTAGGCCGGAAGAAACAGCTCCCATTACCGATACGGCCTCCCTGCGCGTGTATGGAATTACGCCCTCGGGGTCTGAAGTGCTCTTAATTGAAGGCCTTCAACCGGGCCAACAAATTCTGAACGGCTTGAACGATTCTATACCGGCCGCATCCTACCCATTCCTAAAATTGCAGATATTCACGCGAGACGATGTGAATCAAACACCAAGGCAATTGAATCAATGGCATGTGTTGTTTGATGGAGTACCCGAACTGGCCTTGGCTCCAAATCTTGGATTTAGTTTTGACTCGGACAGTGTTCAACAAGGTGATTCGCTCAGCGCCCGTGTGACCTATAAAAACATCGGATTGCTGCCCACCGATTCGTTGACCATTCAGCATTCCTTCTTTAGCGGAAATCAATTGAAACAACAAGAATACCACCGGCAACCTCCGCTTCAACCCGGACAACTGACCCAAGACACGGTGCGTGTTTCAAGCATGTCGATGTCAGAAAACGGCCGCTATGTTGTCGATGCCAATCAGCCGGGTATGCCGGGTCATTTTAGAGAACTTACCTATTATAACAACTCGGGGCAGCGCAGTTTTTACGTGCAACGCGATCGGATTAACCCCTTGTTGGACGTAACTTTCGATGGGCGACGGATTATGGATGGCGATTTGGTCTCGGCCCAACCCCTGATTCAAATCTTCCTGAAAGATGAAAATCCATTGTTGCCCTTGAACGATACAGCAGATTGGCAATTGTTTCTAGTTAAACCGGGCTCTGCAACTCCCCAGAAAATTCCCTTCAGTTCTTCCGAAATCGTTTATTTCCCGGCCGAAATGCCGGAGAATGAAGCTCGGATTGAATACCGACCTGAATTGGACCAGACCGATGGTATGTATGAACTTTTGGTACGGGCCAACGACCGCAGCGGAAATGCGTCGGGCAAGGGAGATGGGAATTTCGATTACCGGGTGCGTTTTGAAGTGGTACATCAGTCTTCCATCACGCGGGTGCTGAATTATCCGAATCCATTTAGTACCTCTACGCGATTTGTATTTACATTGACTGGTATGGAAATCCCTGAGGAACTCACCATTCGGATTTTTAATGTGGCCGGAGTCGTGGTGCGGGAAATCACCCGAAACGAATTGGGGCCTATTCGCATTGGGCAGAATATCACTGAGTTTGCTTGGGATGGCACCGATGAATTTGGGGATAAATTGGCCACTGGGGTGTACATTTTCCGGGTTTATGCCAAGCAACAAGGTGAAGAATTGGAAATTCGCAACAGTGGGGCCGACCGGTTCTTTCGCGAGGGCTTTGGGAAGATGTATTTGATGCGGTAAAAAACTGGGTTCAGGCTTGACTGTCTGTTTTACCAAAAAAGGGTTCAGGCTTGACTGCCTGTTTTTACCGCAAAGTCCACAATGGGAGGCGCAGAGTTCACAGAGGTTTGGGGTTGAAGGAGAGGGTGGTTGCTATTG
>JAQCBQ010000124.1 GCA_027621385.1 Bacteroidota bacterium
GTAGCCCTTCGCCTTGGAAGAGCAGAGTCTCTAAGCATTTTTAAAAATTTTGGCACCGCCCATTTTAGCTGGGAAGATTTAGACATTGAATTTGTAGGTGCCCGAAAAGAGAGCTACAGAAGAACCTCCAGAAATCCTGAAGTTAGTCAGGGGACTTTGGACGATGACTTGAACCGCCGCGACTTCACCATTAATGCCTTGGCCGTATGCGTCAACGCCCAACATTTTGGAGAATTGGTGGATGCCTTTGATGGCATTAAGGATTTGAATTCTGGGCTGATTCGTACTCCATTGGAGGCTGAAAAAACCTTTGATGACGACCCGTTGCGCATGTTGAGAGCGCTTCGTTTTTCCATGCAATTGGATTTCGAAATTCAAGAGGATTTATGGAGAGCGATGCCCGTTCTTGCGCCTCGAATGGATATTTTAGCCAAGGAACGCATCGCCGATGAGCTCAATAAAATGATGGCCTGCAATGAACCCGGCCGCATGTTTTTAATGCTGGATAAAGCCGGGTTGCTCGAAGCCATTTTCCCTGAATTTTGTTGGCTGAAAGGGGTAGAAAAAGTAAATGGACTTAGCCATAAAGATAATTTTTACCATACCATTGAAGTATTGAATAATGTAGCCCAACTGTCCGATAATATTTGGCTGCGGTGGGCTGCCGTGTTGCACGACATTGCCAAGCCGCAAACCAAGCGATTTGAACCGGGACACGGCTGGACTTTTCATGGGCATGAAGATTTGGGCGCCCGAATGGTGCCTAAAATTTTCAAAAAACTCGGTTTGCCCGGAAATGAAAAAATGAAATTTGTGCAAAAAATGGTGCGCTTGCATCTGCGACCCATTGTTTTAGCCAAACATGAAATCACCGATTCGGCCTTGCGGAGGTTGCTGATGGATGCCGGAGAAGATTTAGAGTCTTTGTTGATGCTGTGTCAAGCCGATATCACCTCAAAAAACCCAAATCGAGTGGCCAAATACCTGCGCAACTATGAAATTGTCAAGCAAAAATTGCAGGAAGTAGAAGAAAAAGATCAGATTCGAAACTTTCAACCTCCCGTTTCCGGTGAAGAGATTATCCGCCACTTTAACATACTCCCAGGTCCGGTGGTGGGCCAAATAAAAAGCAGCATTAAAGAATCCATTCTTGACGGACACATTCCCAACGAGCGGGAAGCCGCTTGGAATTTAATGATTGAATTGGGGATTAAATTTGGCTTGACCGAGCCATAGAAATGAAGCTTCCTGAACTTTTTGTGGTTGGAGGACCAACTGCATCCGGAAAAACCGATCAAGCCATTGCCTTAGCCCGGCAATTGAACACCGAAATCATTTCATTTGATTCCAGGCAATTTTACCGGGAAATGCACATTGGAACAGCTCGGCCCCTACCCGATTCCTGGCAAGGGATTCCCCACCATTTTCTAGGTACGCAATCCATTCATTCCCCACTTGATGCCGCAACCTTTGCCGATCACGCTAGACCGGTATTGCAGCAGATTCTTGACACCCATGGATCGGCCGTCTTGGTTGGCGGATCTGGCTTTTACCTGCAGGCATTGTTGTATGGGCTCGACCCCATGCCGAACATTCCAACTTCAATTCGAGCTGAAGTAAACCAATTGCCTTTGGCCGAATTGCAAAATGAAGTTTCCAGGATTGACCCCATTTATTTCAAGGAAGTGGACCAACAAAATCCAGCCCGGTTGAGGCGAGCGCTTGAAATTTGGCGAACCGTTGGGCGACCTTGGTCCGAATTTAGAACATCGGGCCACTCAAAAAAAGAAATGCTGTTCAAGGCCAAATTGAACCTAGAAATATTAGAGCCTGAGCGGGCGGCCTTGCACCTTCGAATTGAGGCAAGAACAGCAAAGATGATGAAGCAAGGACTGAAGGAGGAGGCACTTCGCCTTGCTCCTTTTGCCAATATGCCTGTACTTCAAACGGTGGGATATCAAGAATGGTATTCAAATGCTGAAGCAAGTGAGGAAGAAATTGAGCAACACATCAACGCCCACACCCGTCAATACGCACGAAGGCAAATAACCTGGTTTAAAAAATTTAAAACAAATCATAGCCCACAGGCGGGAACTTGATACCCCTGAATGGCTTAGCCTGATTTGGGTCATGAGGATTGCGGGCGGGATTGAACACGGTAGCCCGCCAAGTTGGCAGCAGCTGGTGGCGCGCGGCGAGGAGGCGACCTTGGGAGCCACCGCAGCCCGCTGCCACCCTGCCTGCCAACTGCGGCCTACCGGTGAAAGCCCGTTACCCGCCAAAAAAAATCAAAAAAAAACCCCCGATTTGAACCGGGGGCTGTGCTTACATTTGCTAACTTTTTATTCGAAAATACGAACGTTGCCCATTTCCATGCGCTCGCCCAAATTTGCGCGACCGATGTAACGGTTCCGATCTACTCGGTTGTAATTTTTATGTGCAATGATGCTCCAGCAGGTAGAAGAGCCTTGGCTTGCAATGATTACAGACCAATACAAGAATACCCTCCAAGTGCGGTACCACCATTCTCCATAGTGCTGCAAAATGTACTCTTTATTGGCTTCCCAATTGTGGTACCAGCAGGTCATTGTATGTGAGTAGTGAATTCCGATATTTTCGACGCTTTGCACCTCGAAATTGGCGTCTTGCAAGGTTTGAACTAGGAAAGCCAGCGGAGTAGAAGCATCGGCTCCACTGAAAATAAATTCATTCATAAACAGACCCCAAACCAAGTCTTCCCAGTGTTCTCCACGGGCTAGAATACCTGGATTGGCGCGCAAACCGGCTTGCTGAAGATAAAAAGTACCGTCGTCGTCGAGTTTATCGTAGATGTTTTTGATAAACCGACCGAACTTGCGGATTCCAACGTGTTCCCCCATTTCCAAACACGTGATGTGATTGAACATTTCCTTGTTTTTACCTGGGGTAATCATGTCGCGGTAATCCATGCGTAAGATGCGCGCCCGATCGGCCACACCATGGCGCTCAATTTGAGCATTACCGTGGTCGGTGCCGTCCTGAGCCAATGTGATACCGGTAGAATCAGTTCCGTAGTACTTGGCAGCATATGCCACCAATGTTCCCCAACCGCAACCGATATCCAAATGCTTGTTTCCGGGTTTCATGAGCAGCTTGTCGCAAACCATTGTCATTTTGCGATCTTGAGCCTGTTCTAAGGTTTCGTTGGCAACATCATTCCAAAATCCAGAAGTGTAAATCATACGTGGACCTAGGAAAGAAGAGAAGAAGTCATTCCCGCGGTCGTAGTGGTCGCGCACAATGCGCTCATCCTGACTCTTAGAGTGGATGGCTACTTCAGGAATCATGCGGGTGAAGAAGAACTTGATGTGCTTCCAGGTCAATCGATAATCGAATACCTCATTCCGGCATTTCATAAATTCGATGAAATCGCCCTCAATATCTACGTCGCCATTGGCGTAATCGTGAATGAACTCAGAAAAAGGGATTTTTTTGCCGGAAACGTATTTTCGGCTTGCAGAAGGTGTTTTTGCAACAATAAAATCTAATGGAGATTTGCTCATAGTAGGTTTTTTAAAGCGGACAAACTTAGCACAATATTTTGGGAGAGAGCTCATTTTGTTAAAAAAAATAAAAACAAAGGGCGTGAATCGCCGTATAAAAGCTTGAACTTCTTTGGTTTTCATAAAGAATTCCCTAGCTTTGCGCCCACTTTGAGGGTGCCATCTCTAATTCAGTTTAACCCCGAAGCATTGTAAAGGCTAGCCTTCGGCACCCCAGGAAGCCCAAACATGGTTCGACAGTTCTGAACAAAATGTCAGAAGAAACAAAACAGGGAGCTGCGTCCCAGCCAGAATTTGACTGGTCAACCGTAAGCAAACGTGGTCAAAATTATTCCAAAGAAGAACAGGCCAGTTTATCCAGCATGTATGAGCAAACGCTAAGCAGTGTTGCCGAGCATGAGATTTTGGATGGAAAGGTGGTGCACCTGACTCCCAAAGATGTGGTTGTGAACATTGGTTACAAATCAGAGGGCGTGGTTCCAAGAACGGAATTTCGCTACAATGCTGGTTTGGCCGTTGGAGACATGGTTGAGGTGTACATCGATCAATTGGAAGACCGGAACGGTCAGCTTCTATTGAGTCACCGCAAAGCGCGTGCCATTCGCGCCTGGGATCGGGTGAACGAAGTACATGCGAAAGATGAAGTCATTACCGGCGTAATCAAGTGCCGTACCAAAGGCGGTTTGATTGCCGATGTGTTTGGTATCGAGGCCTTCCTGCCCGGTTCTCAAATTGATGTTAAACCCATTCGCGATTACGACATTTATGTAGGTAAGACCATGGAATTCAAAGTGGTTAAAATCAACCAGGAATTCAAAAACGTGGTTGTATCTCATAAAATTTTGTTGGAAGAGGAGTTGGAAGAACAGAAAAAACACATCATCTCCAAGCTGGAAAAAGGTCAGGTATTGGAAGGCATCGTCAAAAACATTACTTCATATGGAGTGTTTGTGGACTTGGGCGGTGTAGATGGATTGATTCACATTACCGACATCAGCTGGGGCCGCATCAACCATCCTGAAGAGGTGGTTAATCTGGATGAAAAAATCAACGTTGTGGTCTTGGATTACGACGACGAGAAGCGGCGGATTGCATTGGGCTTGAAACAATTGAGTGCCCATCCATGGGAAGCCCTGAGCGCTGAGTTGAAAGACGGCGACAAAGTAAAAGGCAAAGTGGTTGTGCTTGCCGATTATGGCGCATTTGTGGAAATTGCTCCCGGTGTAGAAGGCCTCATTCACGTTTCAGAAATGAGCTGGTCACAGCACTTGCGTACCGCTCACGATTTCTTGAAAATCGGGGATGAAGTTGAAGCAGTTGTATTGTCTATCGACCGTGAAGAGCGTAAAATGTCGCTGGGCATGAAGCAACTGACTACCGATCCATGGGAAAACATTGAAGGAAAGTATCCTCAAGGCAGCCGTCATACTGCTGTAGTTCGGAACTTTACCAACTATGGAATTTTCGTTGAATTGGAAGAAGGAATTGATGGTTTAATTCACATCTCTGATTTGAGCTGGACCAAAAAAATCAAACATCCTTCCGATTTCACCAAAATTGGAGAGAAAATCGAGGTTTCAGTATTGGAAATCGATACCACCAACCGTAAGTTGTCATTAGGCCACAAGCAGTTGGAAGAAGATCCATGGGAAGTATTTGCCACTGTATTCAATGCCGACGAGAAACACAAAGGAACCGTGTTGGAATTGAACGACAAAGGCGGAATTATTGCATTGCCCTATGGAATTGAAGGTTTCGCTCCGATGAAACACCTCAAAAAAGAAGACGGCAGCAAAGCCTCTGTAGACGAGCAACTGGATTTCAGTATTTTGGAGTTTTCGAAAGACGACAAAAAGATTTTGGTTTCGCACACCCGCACATGGGATGAGAGTAAACCAGAAGTCGGTTCCGAACCAAGACCAAAAGCCAGTGGCAAATCAAAGGCTCCTGCGTCCACGTCGAAAGTTCAAAAGGCTGACGTTACCACGCTGGGAGACATCAGTGCATTGTCTGACTTGAAAAAGGAGATGGAAGCTACCGAGAAGGAAAGCGCCAAACCCAAAAGCAAAGCCAAATCAAAAAAGGCGGATGCCGCCTCGGATGAATCGGCAGAATAATGAACGAAAAGCCCTTCCTTGTGAAGGGCTTTTTTAATTTTACAGCATGAACACCGCATCGACTACCGAACCTTACGCGCACGCAGAAGCCATGCGGCAACGTATTCATCGGCTATCGTTGATGTTGGCAGAATTGCACCAAGACCAGTCTCCCTTGGTCTTGCTCGGCATTCAACCCCGTGGTGTTTATCTGGCTCAGCGGCTGCAAGCCGCATGGAAATCCCACATGCCAACAGCTAGCCTTGATTTTGGCGTGTTGGATCCTACCTTTTACCGAGACGACTTCAACCAATCTAAAGTGCTGATTCCGGAAGCAACCCAACTCAGTTTCTCATTGGAAAACCGGCGCGTAGTTCTGGTGGATGATGTTTTATTTACCGGCCGAACCATTCGGGCAGCCTTAGATGCCGTTCATACCTTCGGCCGGCCGGAATGGATTAAACTGCTGGTATTGGTAGAACGAAGATTTGCCCGTCAATTGCCCATTCATCCCGATTTCTTCGGCTGGTCTGTCGATGCCTTTGAAGGGCAGAAAGTGCGGGTGCATTGGGCTGAACAACATGGTAAAGATGCCATTTGGATTGAAAATAAACCCTGACTATGCCTCAGCTAAGCTGCCATCATCTGCTCGGAATTAAAGCCTTAACGGATGCGGACATCGAGCTCCTGATGTCAACCTCGGCAGAATTTTATAGTGTGCTGCAAAGGCCCATCAAAAAAGTCCCTTCGCTGCGCGATAAAACCATTGCCAATTTGTTTTTCGAGAATTCGACCCGCACCCGCTTGTCGTTTGAATTGGCCGAAAAACGACTGTCGGCCGATGTAATTAACTTCTCGGCCTCTGGTTCCAGCTTGAGCAAAGGAGAAACCCTGTTGGATACCGTCAACAATATTCTGGCCATGAAGGTGGATATGATTGTACTCCGGCATTCCAGTCCTGGAGCAGGAATTTTCCTAGCCAAGCACTTACCCCGGTTTAAGCATTCGGCTCAGGCACGCATCATCAACGCCGGCGATGGAACGCATGAACATCCCACCCAAGCGCTGCTGGATGCCTTCTCGTTGCAGCAATCTCTAGGCTCCCTCAACGGAAAAAAGGTGGCGCTGGTTGGCGATATTTTACACTCTCGAGTGGCGCTGTCCAATTTGCTTTTGCTGCAAAAAATGGGGGTTCACGTGGAGCTGTGTGCTCCGCCGAGCCTGCTTCCCAAAGGCATTGAGAAATTGGGGGTTCGCATTAGCCATTCCCTGGATCAAACGCTGCAGCGGGTAGATGCCGTCAACATGCTTCGCATTCAAGAAGAACGGCTAAACGTTCAGCATTTTCCAAGCGCATACGAGTACCATCGCCTGTTCGGTCTGAACATGGAGCGCTGGGAACGGCTGCAGCATAAACCGATAATTTTGCATCCCGGTCCGGTAAACCGGGGAGTAGAGCTGGATGGGCGGCTGGCCGACAGCGCAAATTCAATCATTTTAGATCAGGTGCAGCACGGGGTTGCCGTTCGAATGGCCGTGCTGTATTTGCTGGGGCAACATACAACTGCTGACATCGAAGCAAATCTCAAATAGACTTTTTTACCGGACATTTTTGAGGGCGGCAACCGGGCTTTCACCGGTAGTCCGTCCGTTCAGTGGCGTGCTGCAGCGGGCTTGCGTGGGCTCCCAAGGTCGCCTCCGCGCCACGCGCAGCACAGCCACCGAAACGGTACGGGCTACCCGGCTCAATCCCTGCCGCAGGCCACCTCTACACGTTCATTGACTTGGTGGTTCTTTACTCATTTCAATTGCTTCATTGCAAAATTTGTCGTCGCTTGACCCCATTTCTGAGTTCATGATTGGAGCATTTTTTCGGCTGCAATCCTACAGCGCATGGAAATTTCAACGCATCAAA
>JAQCBQ010000001.1 GCA_027621385.1 Bacteroidota bacterium
CTGGTTCCGTTTTTCAACTTCCCCAAATTCCCGTAGTTCACTCCAAAAAGTGCCCTAACTGTTCTTCGCCACCCCAAATACGTGACGAAGCTTTCCTTTTTTAACGTTTCATCGATGAACTACGAATTTACGCGAGGATTTTCAAAGTTTCAAGGGGAAAGGCCATTTTTTTTTGTTTAAAGATGCGACATACAAGGGCTGCCTTCCTCGAAATGGTCCACTATGAACACAAATACTATAAGTGCATTTTACTTTTCCTTCAGCAGTAGGTGCATCCAGTGCTTTTTTGAGGAGAAAACCATCGGGTGTTTTTTACAAGGTTTGAGAAATTACGCCGCTTGCGGCAGGGATTGACGAGGCTACCCCGCAAAGATGCCGGCGGAGTCTGCCGCGCGGCGAGGAGGCGACCTTGGGAGCCACCGCAGCCCGCTGGCAGCCCGCCCGGCAGCTGCGGAGTAGCCCGGAAAGCCCGGCTGCCGCCCTCCATCGCTACACCCGAATACCAAACCCGAATCCGTACACCAAAGACGGGAAGCCGGTGCTGTACACGAAGCGCAAGCCTAATGCTGGGGAGATGCTGAAGCGCGAAATGGGGTGGTAGTTGGCGCGCAGCATAAGGCTGCCTGTTATGCTGGTTCGCCCGTTGTTGCGAATGTTGTAATCGGCCCCTAAGGGTGCAAATGCAGGAGCGAGCTCAAGCTTGGGATGGGGCTGAAAATGAAGGCTGATGCCCTCAGGCAACAGAAATGCCAAGGCCAACAGGGCATCGGCCTCTGTGCTGTACCATCCATTTATCTGCCATGGATTCGCATAATAGCCGGATGCTAAGGCAACAAATCCGGCTAGGGCCCCCGGAACATGGCTGTAAAAGTTTCCCTCGCCATTGCTGCCGAACAAATATTGGTAATCCAAACTTATGTTGCGCGTGATGAACCACTCCAGCCGCACCCCTATGCCAATTCCTCGGTCGTTCCCTGTTTCAGTGATTTCAACCAAGGGCCCCACCCTTAGATTTTCGTGGTCGAATTCCTGAGCCTTAAGTCCTACAGAAATAAAACACAGAAAAAGCAATGTAAGCCCGTAGCATGTATTTGCTTTCATAGCATGAAGGTAGCAGTTTTTCGTGGGTATGAAGATTCGGAAATTGGCTTGGGCGGTATTTTGCCTAAGGGGAGTTCACTCGGTTTGCTATGTTGTTTTTGGAGTTTAATCTTAGCCCAATTTGTAGCGATTCCCGGGCAAGGTTTCAATTTTCCCTTCCAATTCCATAAGAGAAAGTAGGGCGAGGAGTTGGGCGGGAGATTGACCGGTGCGAAGGGCCAATTGGTCCAGGCACAATCCAGGCTCAGATTGCAGTTCTTGAGCAATGGGAAGTTCGGCTGCAGAATAATGAACAGCAGTATATGGCCTGTCTTCCTGCAGAGATGCCTTGGCTTCTAAGCCCAAGATGTTCCATATTTGAGCGGTGTTCAGTAGGGGTTTAACGAGTCCCTCAGCAATTAGTTTTAAGGGGCCGGCATAGGCTGTTTGATTGAATGGGCCAGCAAAAGCAAATACAGGTCGGCGGTAACGTAAGGCATGCTTTACGGTTATCATGGCTCCGCCCGTTGTATTTGACTGCACCAATATTAAGGCCTGAGACATAGCTGCAAGTATGCGGTTTCGTTGGGGGAAAAATTCCCGTTCGGGAAGTGTGCCTGGAGGGTATTCCGACCAAATGCAGCCGTTTTCTACAATTTCTTCCGCCAAGCGCTGGTTTTGAAGGGGATAGGCGAGTTCTGCGCCATGAGCTACCACCGCCATGCTGAATAATCCATGGCGAAGGCTTTCTCGATGCACCAAAGCATCAACTCCTCTCGCCAATCCGCTGCATGTAGAGGTTTGGGCGGCACTTAATTCTTTCATGAATTGCATCAGCACCGGAGCCAAATCTGCACTGGGCTGTCGGGTTCCCACCAAACTTAAAATGGGTTGATGTGGAGGCAGTTTGCCCCGCTGAAACAGAAAAAGGGGGGCATCGGGTGCATGGCGTAGCCCAACAGGGAAATTTGAGTCCGGGAAGGGAATAAATCGAAGGTTGTGCTGGTCTGTAGATTGAAGCCAGCGCTCCGCCTGATCTGAAAAGTGCTGCAGCCGTGTAGTTTGAAAATTCAAGGCATGCTGAGAGCGGAACCCGGGCAAGGCGCTGCGCTCGGCAGGAAGAAGATCAAACACATCTGCCGGGCTGTTGATTCGAGTCATCCAGCGCCGCAGCGTTTTGGGACCAATGCCGGGCATGGCATACAGCATCAGGAGCGCTTTTTCCAGCCTCATATTGAAGTGGATTGAAGTAGATTGGTGGCCGAGGTACGGATTGAGATGTGTTCGGGCGTACAAAACCCGATTGCAAGAGGTGTACGTTTGGACCTTGCAGACCAAAAAACAGGTGCGCACATATAAGGTTTTCCAGATTTAATGGTTACTCAATCTGGCCTTGGGGAAAGATACAAAGGTATGCCTGTAGACGCAAAGGCGCAAGGGGCAGGAATGAATTCCCAGCCACTTTTCTCAGGTGGTTGATGTTGGCTTGAATAAAGATGTCGCCCTCTGTGCCCTTCGCGCCGACATCGTGCCCTTTGTGGTAAAAAAACACCAAGGCCCAACCTCCATTTTTTAACACAAAGGCCACAAAGGGAGCCGTCATGTTCGCAAGGTGTTGGAATTAATTCCCAGCCATTTTTCTCAGGCATTTGATGTTGGCTTCAATAAAAATCTTCGGTCTCGACCCAGGGTTTGAGTCATAACTACAGTTGCGTTCACATTCGGAATGTGTGGCAGTTCATGCGGCGCATCACGCAGGGTTAAGAGAATTAATCCTGTACTTAGTATTGGCGATAACCCTTTGGTTTGCAGGCTGTTGGCCAACAGCTCTAGTCGGGCAGCGGGGGCCTCAATGCATGCAATAACATGGCTGGCGCTATGCTGCAGCATATTGATTAAGCATTGGTATTCGGCGCAAAGATTGATGAGTACGGGCAAGGCTTTTTCAACGGCAAAATGACCAGGTTGCGCTGTGATTTCAATTTGGGTTTGCTGGGTTTTCATCATCCGTACTGCCTGTATGTCGCCGGTTGGCCCGATGAGCGTTCCTGATGCGCCGGGCGCATCGTAGCTTTTTACATGCAAAGGTATTCCGGCTTCTTTTAGGGGAAGCATGGTTTTGGGATGAATGACCGAAGCTCCGTAATAGGCCATATCGGTGGCATCGTCATAGCTAAGGGCGTTTAATTTTACAGCCTCAGCCCAAATGCGAGGATCGCCGCTCATGACTCCGGGAACATCCTTCCAGATGAACATGGCATTGGCCTCAAGGGCGTTGGCAAACAAAGCTGCCGAATAGTCAGAACCTTCTCTTCCTAAGGTGGTGGTTTGCCCATGGGCGTTGGCACCCAAAAACCCCTGAGTTACCACGATGGCATTTGGAGATTCCTGCTGAATGCGGTGCATGGAAGTGCGGATAAGATCTTTGGTTTTTTGTCGATCAACTTGGGCATTTCTCCAGGTTGAGTCGGTTCGAATGGCCGCTTCAGCGGGAAGTAAAACGGCCGATAGCCCATGTTGATTTAGGTATTCTACAACCAGAAAGGAGGAGCATTTTTCACCTACAGACACCAAACTGTCGTAGGCTTGGTCAGTGGCTTCAATAGGGGATTGTATGCGTTCTAGCAATTGGTTTAATCCGGTTTCAGATTCGGATTTAAGCAGGACTCTGCAGGTGTTTAAATGGGTTAATTCTGTGTTTTTTTTTGCGGCATCGGCTTGGGGTTGTGCTCCGCTCCAAACCAATTCTAGGGAATTGGTGGTTTTCCCAATGGCAGAAACGACAAGCAAGATATTGGCTTGATTCGTTCGCTGCTTTAAGATTTCAAGCAAGCGAGGAAACCCTTCGGGGCTTGATAGCGATGCTCCGCCGAATTTATGTACCTCCCATTTCATACCTCAAAGATAGCTTAGGGAAACAAACGGACATTTATCCATTCTCCATCGAGTTCGGCTCCCATAGAGGTGTACCAATCTATGGCCGGTTGATTCCAATCCAGCACTTGCCAGGTGAGTCCACAAAGCTGTTCCTTTTTTGCCTTTTGAATCGCTTGGTCCATCAGTTTTTTCCCAATGCCTTTTCTTCGGAATTCTTCCTTGATGTAAATATCCTCCACATAGAGCATGCGTCCTTTCCAAGTGGAAAATCGATAGTATCCCAAAAGAAATCCGGCAGGTTCTTGGTTCAATTCTGCTACCCAGGCGAAGCAAAGTGGATTGGGGCCAAACAGCTCGTTCTGAAGTTCCTTGGCCTGTAAGGTAACCGCTGTTTCTGCTTTTTCGAACCGAGCCAATTCCCGAATCAATTCAAGCAACACGGGAACATCTAAGGGCCGAGCTTCCCGAACCTGTATACTTGGTTTAATCAAGGTCATTGAAATCCAAAACGTCAAGCAGCAATTCAGTTAACACCTGTGTTTCCGTTTTTCCTGAGGCTCTAATTTGTTGAGGAACAATGCTTTGTTCAGAAAATCCGGGAAGGGTGTTCACCTCCATAAAATACAGGGTTTGGTCGGGGCTTAGCATAAAATCAATGCGTACCAGCCCTTTAAGATTAAAGGTTCTGTAAATGGATTTAACGTACCTCTGCATTTGCTGCAGGATGTTTTGGGGGATATCGGCCGGAGTCACTTCCTTGGATTTGCCTTGGTATTTGGCTTCATAATCGAAGAACTCATTGTGTGGAATGATTTCGGTAGGGGGCAGGTAATGCAATTCTCCTTCAGCAACATAGGCGCCCATGGTTATTTCTCTTCCTGCCATGAATTGTTCCGCCAATACTTCCGAATCTACATCAAAGGCCTGTTCAATGGCATCTTCTACATCTTCGGCGCTTTTAATTTTAAATGTAGCCAATGATGAGCCGCCATTGTTGGGTTTTATGAATAAGGGAAGGCCTAGGGTTTCAATCATGGCATCCACATCGATGATGGGATCGTCCTCTCGGTACAAAATGTCTTTTGCCACAGGAATTCCCAATGAGGCCACAGTGCGCTTGCTCAAATGTTTATTCATGGTAAGCGCAGAGGCAAGGACACCCGAGTTGGGGTAGGGGATTCCGGCTAGGTCAAGCAGTGCAGGAACTGTGCCGTCTTCCCCTGGATTTCCATGCATTACATTGTACGCCAGTTGAATGGAATGTACATGTTCCCCGTCATAGAATGTCCAGTCGTTTACATCTAGCGTAAGTTGTTGTTCTTGATAATGAACCGTCCATTGCCCATTTCTATACAGCACCAAAATCGGCTCAAATCGTTCATTATCAATGGCTTGAACAATCATGTTGGCCGATTTTAGGCTGATTTCATACTCGCCGGAATCTCCGCCGGCCAAAACAGCAACAAGGGGTTTAGTTTCCATATTGGAAAGGTACACCGAGAGGGTTTGGCATGGCTATGGGTTTAGCACTTTGTGTTAACAAAGATTTCAACAAGGTACAGAGGACTGTCCGCTTCCAAATTCAAATTGCGCGTAAAAGATAGTATTGATGGGGTCTGCATAGATTATTTAGGGCGGCAGACGGGCTTTCAGAGCTAGTCCGCGGTGGCCGTTGGGCTGCCCAGCGGGCTTGCGGTGGCTCCTAAAGTCGCCTCCGCGCCACGCGGGCAGCTCCACGCCCCCCTTGCGGGCAAGCTTCTTCAATCCCTGCCGCAAGCGGCGTCATGAGCAATGCGTTTGGGAATATCCCCAATATCCAAGCATAATCTCTGGAATACATGAATACAAATCGATTCAAAGCCATGTTTCCGCTCCAAATGAGCAAAAAAAGAGGAAGGCCTTTTTTTGAACATCAAGGGAAAATCCCCATCATTTCATAGCTAACGGCGATTTTTTCGATGGCCGTCACCAAAGCCGCAATAGAACATAAAAAAAGGGCCGGAAGGCCCTTTTTAAAACATCAAGGGAAAATCCCCATCATTTCATAGCTAACGGCGATTTTTTCGATGGCCGTCACAAAAGCCGCAGTACGCAAATTCTTAATGCCATCGTGCTTTAAATAGGTGGCCCGAATTTGATCATAGGCTGTAATCATCGACTCTTCCAAGCCACTGTACACCAAATCCTGCTCATCAGCGCCACGGTCAAGCACCTTCTTTTGCGTTTCTGTAAGGACTTTGCCGGTAGAACTTTCAATGGCCTGAATGATGCTGTTGTTCATGTTTTGCTGGTACCGCTTTTCCATGCGTCCAAAACGAACGTGCGACAGGTTCTTTAGCCATTCAAAATAAGACACCGTGACACCTCCTGCATTCATATAAATATCAGGAATAATCATTCCTCCACG
Source organism: Bacteroidota bacterium (assembly GCA_027621385.1). GTDB lineage: Bacteria > Bacteroidota > Bacteroidia > CAIKAF01 > CAIKAF01 > CAIKAF01. Next base: position 6,365 of record JAQCBQ010000001.1, read on the forward strand.
TGCCGTAATGATTTCTTCAGCATCAGGGGTGACAGGCCCGTTCGCACCCTCAGAAATAATTTTTGCTTTAACCCGTGCTGCATTGCTGCCATTGATTTGGTTTTCAAGCGCTGCAGGAATCAGTACATCGCACTCTACCTCGAGCACATCTGTGTTGTTTGAAAGCGCCGTAGAACCTGGGTATTCGTGCAATGTGCCGTTGGCGGCAAAATAGGCCTTTGCCTCAGTAGGATCGATACCGTTGGCATCGTAAATGGAGCTGTTGTATTCTCCGATGGAAACAATTTTGGCTCCACCCTCGAAGAAGAACTTTGCAGCATGATATCCAACATTTCCTAGCCCCTGAACAGCAATTGTTTTTCCTTCTATACCTGGAGTTAGGCCTAGTTTTTTCATGTCTTCTTCAAAAGACATAGCATATCTTGTCCCATAAAAAACGCCCAATCCAGTGGCCTCGCGGCGACCGCGAATACCGCCTTGAGAAACAGGCTTACCCGTAACACAACCAAGGGCGTTTAATTCACCCATGGAAAAGGCCGCATAGGTATCGGCCATCCAAGCCATTTCGCGCTCACCCGTACCATAATCAGGGGCAGGCACATCTATACCAGGACCAATAAAATTCTTTTTAACCAATTCGGTGGTGTAGCGACGAGTGATTCGCTCCAGTTCATCTACACTGTACGCTCGCGGATTTATGGTGATGCCTCCTTTAGCTCCACCAAAGGGTACATCAACAATCGCACATTTGTAGGTCATGAGAGCAGCTAAAGCCATAACCTCATCTTGGTTCACGTTTTCGTTGTAGCGAATTCCACCTTTGGTTGGTAATTTGTGGTGGCTATGCTCCACACGATAGGCTTCAATGACTTCAATCCCGCGGCTTGTTTTAACAGGGAATCGCATTTTATACACCGAATTGCAGTGCTTTATTTGCTCTAAAATCCCCTCAGGGGCATTGACAAAAGAGGCCGCATAATCGAAATAGCGAATTACGTCCTCAAAAAATGAATGGTGTTTTTGGGCGTCGGTTTGGTTGGACATAAAAACAGGTGTTAATTTAAATACAAATGTATATTTTCCTTAAAGTCTAATGGCATATTGCACTAGGAAAAATCGAGGGGGATCAGCAAATAATGGCCGCATAGAATATGCGACGTTCATTACATTGTTGACAATAAGTGATAGTCGGCTTTCCGGAGTGATGCTAAATCCGATTCTAGCGTCCACAATATGGGTTCCCTCCCGTTGAGTATCGCGAAATTCAGCCAATCCGGTTTTGAAAATCAAGTTGTCTAATATCAAAAAGGCTCGGTCTATATTTTGCATAAAACTATTGTACCGGTAGCTTACCCCAATATTCCATTTTTTTATCAAAACCTCGGCATCTAGTTTTGCCGTATGTCGAAACCGATATTTTAAAACGGTTTCATTGGGGTCTTCGGCAACCACACTAGAGGAACTATTGTAGGTGATTTCTGTCCCCGATGCGTCAGAATAAATCACATAATTGGGGTCAAGAGTGAATGGATTTGAATAGTTGTACCCAGCCAATATATTTAAGGTCAGGTTTTTAGATAATTTTCCTGAAGTGGCTATAGAAGCATCCACTCCATACATGCGCACAGGACCAATATTTAAGGAGGTAAAGGCCAAAGGAGCTAAGGTAGAGAATGGTCCTGCCGTAAATTCAATGTAATTATCGTAGTCTTGCCAATAGGCCGCTACATCCAACAACCCATTGAAACCAGGTCCCAACTTAAAGCCCTGTTTCAGACCTACCTCGTATGAAATACTGGTTTCGGCAGCTAAATTCGGAGAGGGTACAATAAAAGCTCCACCCACTATGGTTTGAACATAGCGTTCTGCAATGGTCGGGAATCGATAGCCCTGACCAACTGAGGCACGAATAAAGGTGTGTTCGGCCATCTTAAAGCTTAATCCCCCCCGAAATACAGGTTTCGTTTCCCGAATGTCGCCGATTTGGAAATGTTCTACCCGTAACCCTACCACTGCACTTAGCCTCTGCTTGAAAAACTTGTTTTCCATCTGTGCATAAGCAGCTAAGTTCGTTTGCTGGTTTTCACCTTGGTTGACATTCCCGGCGAAAATTTGTGAATTGGCAAAAACCTGGTTCAGCATGACTCCACCGATTAAATTTAAATGGCGCAGCAGGGATGTTTCAGTAACCCCTTGCGTAAAGCGCTTTTGATACTGATACTCTGCAAATAATACCTGATTGGCATTGGCTTGATTGTTGTCATTGTCGTTGTTCAGGTGGTACAGCCGGGTGCGTAAGTTGTGGCTGCTGCCCCGCTTTCCAACGTAACTAATATAGGGGTCTACGGCAACTTGCTGCTGGATGGTACGCGTAACGCTTCCGGCGCTATAGCGGTAAAACCCTTCGGCACTGTTTTCGTGGATAAAACCCGAAGAACTTCGTGAAAATAGAAGCGTAGAATTCAATCCAATACTTAAGCCCGGTATAGACTTAAAGCGATATCGAGTGTTTAAGTGCGTTCGCAAGCGGTTGCCATATTGGCCGGGGTCTGAATTGCTGGTATCTCCATTGGCCAATGAGGCGGCCATGGAAGGTGGGCCACTCCATCCATTTTCCGCTTGGGCATTCAAGCCAACAACCAAATCAAACTGACCAAACTGCTGCAAATGAGTAGCTGAAATCCCCGCTTGCATGGGTGGAACATCGGTGCTCCAGTTCCGGTCTGAGGGTAAGTCATAAATGCCGGCGTAGGTTTGAATTCGAGTAGAAGGCTTGGTCGAAGGATAGGTAGTTCGAACATGAATAGCTCCGTTCAACGCACTCGACCCATAAAGCACAGACGAGGCTCCTTTGATGACTTCAATTTGCTCGATGGTTTCCGTGGGCACAAAACTCCAGGCGGCACGGCCCGCATCGCCAGATAAAATAGGCATATCGTCCACAAGGACCATCACACGGCTTCCCGCCCCAAAGGAATATCCGCTCCCCGACCGAATTTGTGGCTCTTCATCTACAATATTAACGCCAGGCACTTGGCTTAAGACTTGGCTTACTGTGGTCGTATTTTTATTCTCAATCAAAGCCGGACGCACCACTTCCATCGAAACGGTAAGCTCTTCCAATCTCTTTTCATATTTTCCCTCAGATTTTACCATGATTTCTCCTAAGGTTCTAACCATCGGCTTAAGTTTGATTTCGATGCTTTGAGTTGAATTGGCGGTAAGAGAAAGGGTCTGGGAAGTTGGGAAAAACTCGATGGAAGTCACCTTTAAAGTCACTTGACTTGAGGCGATTACTGGCAGGGTGAATCGACCGTCGATATCGCTGGAGGTTCCCGTTGTGCTGCCATCTATAACAATATTGGCGAAAGGAACAGCCAAACCTGTTTCAGCATTGGTGATTCGGCCCTCAACAATGGCCTTTTGGGCAAGCAAAAAAGAAGGAAGAAAAAGGAGTGAAAATAAAAGGCTCCTAGTAAACGTAGATATCATACTGACTTTTTGAACATGAAACATCAACCAAGATCAATGGGCTCGATTGCGACTCAAATTGAATATTCCAACATTCAAAACCATTTAGGCTTTCCATAGGTTGGCGGCTAGAATAATCCATTTTGGCATAGCCAAACCTATGAAGATTTCTCGATTTTCCAATACAACCTTTTAAGCCCGCACTTCTTCTTCTCTTTTCTACGATGGCGATTTGCCTAAAATTCCAAGCAGCATGGCCTTGTTTACAGGCAACAAAACATCTTCCAATTCTTCCTCCAATTCAGATTCCTGCCATGCGGGGGTAAGGGCGTGGGTGTACAATTCCCATTCTCCATTGTTGTATTCAAGAGCAGTTAGATTCTCAATCCAGTCACCCGAATTCAGATACCGAACCCTGCCTGTTTTATTTTCAAACCAGCGCTTTGCAGGTTGATGAATGTGACCGCAAATCACGGTTTGATAGCCTTGGTCTATGGCGAGTTCGGCTGCCGTGGTTTCGAAATCTGTCACAAATTTGACCGCTTGTTTTACACTGTTTTTTACCCGCTTTGATAGCGAGATTCTGCCATTACCTGTCTTTTCTGAAAGCCAATTTAAGGCTCGATTTATTAAAATCAGCAAATCATACCCTTGACCTCCAAGTTTAGCTATCCATTTTGAGTATTGAATGCTAGCATCAAAAACATCTCCGTGAAAAATCCAGGTTTTATTCCCTTCCAATTCCAAAATTAATTTGTCTTGAATGCGCAATGAACCAAATTGAACGCAGGGAAATCGCCGTAGCATTTCATCATGGTTGCCCGGCAAATAGGTTACTGGAACTCCCTTCATTGCCCATTTTAATAAATGCTGCAGTACTTTCATATGGGATTCTGGCCAATACCATTTTTTAAATTGCCACATGTCAATGATGTCTCCATTCAGCACCACCTGTTCAGGTTTAATGCTTTTTAGATAGGAAAGCAATTCTTTGGCATGGCAACCAAAAGTGCCCAAATGGACATCAGAAAGAACCAAGACCTGCACCTTTCTTTTGGGAGGCATAACAGATTTTTACAAGGATAGTTCGACCATAGAAATTGGAGGTTAATTCTGGATTAATTTAACGCTATGCCTTTGACACTAGCATGCCGGTCGAACAGGAGCAATTTTACATTCAATTCGAACCATTTGGCCCGAAATCTAGACCCGAATAAGGGCTTTCAATGCATTGGCCATCACGCTTGATGTGGGCAATTCATTTCCAATATATACAACGGCTTGGTGCGATTGGATAGGCTCTCTGACCACAGAAAAATACACCGCCCGCATTTGCCTTTTGACTCGATTTCGGTCTACCGCTCGTTTGAATTTTTTCTTCGAAACGCTAAAAACAACTTTCCCATCACCGACAGAATCAACAGCCGTAATTAACAATAAAGGATACCGGAATTCCCGCTTTCCATTTGAAAACAAAGATGAAATGACGATAGAAGATTTTAAGGAAAACCTTCGGCCATTTCGAACGGGATTCATTTTTTTGATTTGCCGTTAACTTGCTTTAAATACCATTCCAAGGCCATCGCCATGGAAGGAGCTTTGGGCATCGGAGCCTTTAATTGGACTACCAGGCCAGCAGCCTCGGCAGCTTGAGCTGTACCTTCCCCGAAGGTGCCAACATGAATGTCTCCTTGTTTGAAATCAGGAAAGTTTTTTGAAAGAGATTCCACGCCATTTGGACTAAAAAAAACAATCATATCAAATTCCTGAACAGGAAATCCAGCCATATCAGAGGAAACCGTTTTATAAAACGCAGCCTTGGTAAAGGCGATTTTATTCTTGTTTAAAAAATCTGTGATTTTATCGCTGTGTTTGTCTGAACAAGGGAACAAGAACCTTTCTGTTTTATTCTTTTTGAAGTTGTCCAACAAATCTTCTACCCCATTCGTTCCATGAAAAATTTTCCGCTTGCGGTACACAATGTACTTCTGCATATAAAGTGCAATGGTTTCTGATGCACAAAAGTATTTCATGCTTTCAGGAATGGAAAACCGCATTTCCTGCGCCAGCCTGAAATAATGGTCGACCGAACTTTTGGAGGTTAAAACTACACACCCATACTCGGAAAAATCGATCTTATGTTTTCTTAATTCTACAGCAGTTACACCTTCAACGTGAATAAACGGCTTGAACTCCAAGCTGACCTTTTGAGACTTCGCCACATCAAAATACGGAGACTTTTCGGTTTCCGGTTTGGGCTGACTGATTAACACCGACCTGATTTTCATGGGGTTTACTTCGAATTACATCAGGATAAAAATCCAATCCACTTTAAAAATAGAAAGAAAGGAATGAGTTCTAAGGTGCAAAGATACAAAATATAGTATACCCCAAAAGTGCGTGTGCTGAACCAAAGTACTGAGGATAAGCGAATAAAATAAAGTACAAAGCCTCCCAACATTAAAACGAACAAAAGTCTGGGGTTTAAATTTGAAATTTGAACCCACTGGATATTGAAAAAAAACAAGACCAACATTGCCACCATGCCAATCCCAAAAAGGAATTGGTAAAATACGGCGTTGTGCGCTCGAGCAAGCACCTTGAACGAGAATAACCTTCCAAGCTGTTCTACCAACAATGCCTTGAAAACAACGATACTCATTCCCATTAAAGTTAGGGTCACAGGGGACCAATCTTGCCCTTCTGAAAACCACCATGCAATCCAAACGGGAGCCGTCGAAAACCCCGCCAAAAACAATCCCCAATCAGAGGGGAATCCCTTTCGGTCATAACTTTCAACGTATTCCAACAGCATGGGTCGATGAACCATTGACCGGAAAAAAATAAGCAGCCGATGCCGGTTTCCTTGAAGGGAAACAATCAAAAAAAATAAGGCAGACATCAGCGCCCAAAAAAACCAAACCTGAACAGGAAATTTGGTGGGCTTCAGAATACCTTCCCACAATTCGACCTGCAAACCCTCGGAAAATAAGGCAAATGTCATGTGCTGTGAAAGAAATTTCATCCAAAGGTAATTCATTTCTTTCCCCCTGTGGGGAATAATGGTTCAAGGTTTTTAATTTTCGTTGCCCTAAGGAATTAGAAAATTGAAAGGCCTACATGCAGTTATGATGCGCATCAATTTGCATCTTTGCCTCAAGTTCTGCCTCCAACAGAATGCAATCAAATGATTTTTTCTGCTCCTATCCTTTTAACCAGCCACCTAAGTCTCTTTGTTGCTTTGTCCGTAAATCAGTAAAACCATGTCAACTTTCGATCCCAATGCTCCAGCCTCATCTTCATCCGGAATTTTTGGGCTTCCCTATTCTGAAGCCGAAGCCGACCTTGTCTTACTTCCTGTCCCCTGGGCTGTGACTGTTTCCTATGGCTCTGGAGCCGACAAAGGCCCTCAAGCCATTTTCGATGCTTCTATGCAGGTGGATTTGTACGAATCCTCATTCCCAAATGTTTGGGAATGCAAAACGGCTATGATGCCCATTTCAAAGTCAATAAAAAAAGACAGCAAACATTTACGAACGCTGGCCGAAACCTACATCGACGGGTTAATCCGTGGAACGGAGTCAGATAAAAATGAACAAGCCTTTTTGCTGAAAAATATTGATGCTGGATGCCAAGCCATGAACCAATGGGTCGAAAAGAAAACAATGGCCTTGATAAATAAAGGTAAAATGGTCGGTTTAATTGGCGGCGATCATTCAACTCCTCTTGGTGCCGTTCGGGCCCTTAGCACGAAATTCCCCCAATTGTCTATTTTACAAATCGATGCTCATTGCGACCTGAGGTCGGCCTATGAAGGATTTACATATTCCCACGCCTCAATCAGCAGAAATATACACCAAGAATTACCTAATTTAAAAGCCTTGGTTCAGGTTGGCATTCGGGATTTGTGCGATGAAGAGGCTAAGTATGCCGAACAGCACGATAATATTCATTTATTTACCGACCGATGGATGCAAGATTCCTTGGCCAATGGCCAAACCTGGAACCAAACACTGAACAACATCATTGAACCCCTGGGCCAAGACGTTTATTTAAGTTTTGATATTGACGGCCTTGAGCCTTCGCTTTGTCCAAATACGGGAACACCTGTTCCTGGCGGTCTGAGTTTTTACCATGCGGTATCGCTCATCCAATCTATTCATCGGTCTGGAAGAAAACTGATTGGATTTGACCTGGTCGAGGTGGTTCCTGGAGATTCTGAATGGGATGCCAATGTCGGTGCCCGAATTTTGTTTCATCTTTGTACCGAATCGCATCGATCTAAATTATCTGAAAACCAATAACCGATTTGAAGTATGAAAGGGCCTGTCTCTAACTTTATTGAACACCACTATCGTCATTTTAATGCAGCGGCCTTAGTGGACGCCGCCAAAGGGTATGAACAGCATATGTTGGAAGGAGGAAAAATGATGGTCACCTTGGCCGGCGCTATGAGCACCGCTGAACTGGGATTGTCATTGGCCGAGATGATACGTCAAGGCAAGGTGGATATCATTTCTTGCACCGGAGCAAATCTGGAAGAAGATGTTATGAATTTGGTGGCTCACAGCCATTATAAGCGAGTACCACACTACCGAGACCTCAGCCCTCAAGACGAATGGGATTTGTTGGAACACGGATTCAACCGAGTTACCGACACCTGCATTCCGGAAGAGGAGGCTTTTCGTCGGATTCAAAAACACATTTTCAGCATATGGAAACAAGCTGAGGAGTCCGGAGAACGCTATTTCCCTCATGAATTTATGTATAAACTGCTGTTGAGCGGCGTAATGGAACAATACTACGAGATTGACCCTAAAAACAGTTGGATGATTGCGGCTGCAGAACGGAATCTGCCCATTGTTGTTCCTGGTTGGGAAGACAGTACGATGGGTAACATTTTTGCTTCGTATTGCATCAAAGGTAAACTTAAGCCCTCAACCATGAAATCCGGAATTGAATATATGACTTGGCTGAGCGATTGGTACCGAGGGAATTCTGGAGGCAAAGGAGTTGGTTTTTTCCAAATTGGCGGCGGTATTGCCGGAGATTTCCCCATTTGTGTGGTGCCCATGATGTACCAAGATTTAGAATGGCATGATGTTCCATTTTGGTCGTACTTCTGCCAAATCAGCGACTCTACAACTTCTTATGGCTCATATAGCGGTGCCGTACCCAACGAAAAAATCACTTGGGGAAAGCTGGATGTTAACACTCCAAAATTCATTGTAGAGTCCGACGCTACTATTGTGGCTCCATTGATTTTTGCTTGGCTTCTGGGCTGGTAAATCTACCCTCAATCCATCGCCTGCCCTGGTCGGTTGGATTGTTCAACTACTTTCGCATACTCTTCCGGACTAAAATCGGAATAGTAAAAATATACTGGATTTACAGGTTGTCCTTTATGTATGACCTCATAATGCAAATGAGGTCCTGTTGATTTGCCGGTGCTGCCTAAAAGACCTATTTTTTGTCCCCGGGAAACGCGCATCCCAGACCGTACAGATACCGACATCAAGTGCGCATACACAGTTTCATATCCGAAACCATGCCGAATTCGTACACAGTTGCCATATCCTCCAGCCTCTAACCCGGCACTGCTCACTACTCCGTTGCCTGTAGCATAAACTGGGGTCCCCAGCTCAGCAACAAAATCCATACCTGAATGGAATTTTGGAGTCTGATAAATGGGGTCAATTCGATATCCAAAACCACTAGTCAACCGTTCCAAATCGCTCAAGTCTACCGGAATAATAGCAGGAATGCTTTTCAGCATTTCACTTTTGTTCTGAATGAGGCCCCACAATTCATCATACGACCTTGTTTGTACATAGGCCCGTTTTCGAAGCTGATCCATTTTTTGAGTGACCTCGGTTAGCATATCGGTAAGCAATAAGCCTTTGAACCTGTCGTATCGATTCAACCCTGAATTTCCGGAATTCCGAACCTCGGCAGAAACCGGCTCAGCAGCAACTAGGGCTCTATAAATTTGATCGTCGCGGTGTTCCAAATCTACAATAACTTCTTCCATTTGATTCAGTTGGTTTTCCAAAACCTTGAGTTGTGACTGGGTGAGATCAAGTTCTCGGCGCAACCTCTTTTCTTTAGGCGAATCCAAATACCGGTATGCAATCAACAAAACCGTTGTAGCAAATAACATCCCCGCAACAATATTAAAGGCAATACGAAAAATGCGCTTCGACCATTTTTCACGGTAAGGCTCGAAACGCAATGTTTTTGAATTGTAATGGTACTTAATGCGCGACATTCGTTGCTATTGAACCCATTTGCTTTTTTTCATTCTTTGGCTTGTTTTCACAAAAAAGCCCTCCGAAGAGGGCTAAAAAAACAAACCAAACATATTATTCTCCAGGAACCCCCGAGTTGTTATTCACCGGAAGACCTCCACTGGCAGGTGGTTGCTTCACATTTCCAGTGATACGAACCACATGCTGTTTGTATTGAGGGTTACCCGCATCATCCATAGATTCAACTTCGTTGGTCGTAATGGTTACCGTCTTCGATATCATTCCTGGCCGCGCTGTATCGTATTTGATTTTGATTACCCCTTTTGCTCCAGGACGAATTGGGTCCTTCGGCCACTCAGGTACGGTACATCCGCAAGAGCCTTTAGCATTGGTAATCATCAATGGTTGCTTACCTTCATTCTTGAAAACAAAATCACGGACTCCATCCCCTTTGTATGGCACTTCACCATAATCAACAATCATTGATTCAGCTGTCAATTTGGCTCCGTCTGAATTTTGAGCCTGTACAGTTGCCCCAAAGAACAGAGCCGAGGCGACAAGAAGAACTGAAATTTTCATAATGCGATTTTTTTAACGATTCGTTCGTTTGCTTTCCAAAACTATGCAAATTTACAGCGTAGGCATTGGATTAACAAAAGTTTAACAGCATAAAAAAGCGGCGGAAGGCCTAAGGCTAATGCTTGGCTCAAGCAAGTTTCTGCCTACTTTTACCCCATGTCTATGTTGGAATTGGTTTTTTGGTTGGTATTCGGCCTGATTTTGTTCATCTACATAGGTTATGCACTTTTAATTGGCCTGAGTTCAAAATTATTCCCCAAGCCGCCAACACATTGGGCCAACACCCAAGATTTACCTTCAGTCTGCATCATTATTCCAGCATTTAATGAAGCAACATGCCTAAATCAAAAAGTGTTCAATACGCTGGCGTTAGATTATCCCTCCGAAAAACTAAAGATCATTGTGATAACCGACGGCAGTTCCGATGGCTCAGAGACCCTTACATGGGCCGATGAACGCGTAATCAGGCTACACCAACCCCAGCGGGAAGGGAAATCCGCCGCGATTAACCGCGCTATGCCTTTCTCCGATGCTGAAATTACCGCCATTACCGATGCAAACACCCTATTGAATTCCGACGCCCTTTTGGCCTTAACCTCTCCTTTTCAATCGAATTCTATAGGAGGCGTGGCTGGTGAAAAGCGCGTTCAAACCGATTTTGGAAATAGTACTTCCAATGAAGGCCTTTATTGGAAATACGAAAGCCGTTTAAAGCGTTGGGATGCGCAGGTTTACTCCATTGTAGGTGCTGCTGGAGAATTGTTTGCCTTTCGAACCCATCTGTTCCAGCCCCTTGAAATCGATGCTATTCTAGATGACTTTATGCTGTCGGTTCGAATTGTTGAGCAAGGGTACCGGGTAGGTTATGCCCCAAATGCCCAAGCTACAGAAAGCGCAAGCCCAAGCCTGTCCGCCGAATGGAAACGGAAAATACGAATCGCTGCTGGGGTTTTCCAGTCTTTACCAAGGCTAGACCTTCCCCTAAAACCCAGCAAATACCCCTTGGCCTGGGCCATTTTTGTTGGACATCGATGGATGCGCTGGATGTTGGCTCCGCCCCTATTGCTAATTCTATTGCCTCTGCACCTCAATTTGGGACTGTCGATGGGTGGATTGTGGCTGCTCTTTGCCTTCATTCACCTGAGCGCCTACATCTTGGCCAGTTTGGGCTTTGCCCTGAATTCATTTCAGCTTAAAATCCCTTTTTTCTATACGCCCATGTACTTTGTCATGATGAATGCAGCCATGGTGGCAGGGGCTTTTCGCTTTTTTTCAGGCAAACAATCCGTGCTCTGGGAAAAAGTGCGTTCATAAAACAAGGCAGTTCCTATACTTAATCCATCATGGCAGCACGAAGTAATTGCCGGGTATATTCCTCCTCTGGCCGTTCGAAGATGTCGTCTGCCGTTCCCCGTTCAACCACCTTCCCAGCCCTCATCACTAAGATATGATCGCTCATGAAATGCACCACGGGTAAATCGTGCGAAATAAACAAACAAGCAAACCCTTCTTCCTCCTGCAATCGGCGCAACAAATTCAACACTTGTGCTTGGACGGACACATCCAAAGCGGCCACAGATTCATCGCAGATTAAAATTTGAGGTTTTAAAGCCATGGCTCGAGCAATGCCAATTCGCTGACGCTGTCCCCCACTAAATTCAGCAGGATATCGATCAAACATGCTGACACTTAGTCCTACTCGCTCCATCCAATTTTTAGCCTCCTCTCGGCAGGCCCGCACACTTGAAAACCTTCGGTGCACCCACAAGGGCTCTGCAATGGCTTCACCTACAGACATATATGGGTTTAGGGATCCAAAGGGGTCTTGAAAAATCAGTTGCACATTGGGCCTGAATTTCCTTAATGCTTCTCCGCTCAGCGTCCGCAAATTTGTTTCTCCAAAGTAAATGGAGCCAGATTCTACAGGGGCAAGGCCAACCAAAGCTTTTCCCAACGTTGATTTTCCACAGCCCGATTCCCCAACCAAGCCCAATGTTTGCCCAGCATTCAACGTCAAATCGACACCATCAACAGCCTTTAATATTGTTTTTGGACGACCAAGCCAGGTTTTTGAAAGGGGGTAATGAACACTTAGCGAAGATACATCCAACAAGGTTTTTTCAGTTGCAGCAGAGCTGGTCCTTGGTTGTATGAATTCTGCCGCTTGCTCTCTGCCTGCTAAAAAATCTTCCACCGAAGGTAAACGGGCTGGGCGAAGGTGCGCCGACATTTGTCTTGGTCTACAGGCCCACAAACTACGGGTGTATGGATGTGTAGGATTAGCAACAATATCATTGACCGCCCCCTGTTCCACTAAATCTCCACGGTAAAGCACAGCAATTCGGTGAGCCAAGGAAGAAACTACTCCCAAATCGTGGGAAATGAAAAGCATTGACATTCCCCGCTGATCCTGTAAACTTCGAAGGGTGCCCAATATGCTTTTTTGTACTGTGGCATCTAGGGCGGTGGTGGGTTCATCTGCAATCAACAGGCCCGGAGAACATGAAATTGCCATGGCAATCATGACGCGCTGTTTTTGTCCCCCTGAAATTTGATGGGGATAGGCTCTAAGCATGGCCTCTGGTCTAGGCAGCTGCACTTCTTTAAAGAGTTCCAGGCAGCGGGCCTTCGCTTGCGCAGCATTCATCGGTTCATGTACCCGCAAGGCTTCCATCACCTGAAATCCACACGTATAATATGGATTTAAAGACGTCATGGGCTCTTGAAAAATCATGGCCGCAGATTTGCCCCGAAGCTCGGGTAATTTCGATTTGGGCCATTTCAACACATCGATGTTGCTTCCTTTGTGCTGTAGCCAGATTGAACCCGTTGCAAGCCCCGGATTCAAGCGCAAAATGCTGAGTGAGGTAAGGGATTTCCCGCTGCCGGATTCTCCGACCAATCCTAGGGTTTCAGCGGGATTAATTTGCAAGGATACATTCCGCACTACTTCCTTCCCTTGAAAGGAAACGCTTAAAGATTGAATGTCGAGCAGCGGAGCTGCCATTAAGAAGGTAGCTGAGGTTCCGAGTTGGAACTGTTGCCCGGTGGAGCCCGAAATATCAGGCGAATCATTCCAGGGCCATGGAAAGGACTTTCGTCCATGATTTCCAACACGGCGTCGGGCTTAGACATGGCAAACACTCCTTGGTCCATTAACGCCTCCTGATTCCATGCCGCCTCAAAATGAGCCACTGCCAATTCCGTCAATTCTTCTGCTCGCTGTTCAGAATCTAAAAAGACCTGAACATAAATTTCATCCAATCGGCCTTCAATAAATTGATATTGAACTTCATAGTATTCAGAATCTGAATAATGAAAATGGTATTTGGCGAAGCCTGAATCCAAGGCCATAAGTGCTTTTGCGTCTTCCAATTCCTGTACTTTTTCCCAGGTTTCACCCAATTTAACGCCACGCCAATGGGCTTCCGCAGGCCCGGCCATTTCTTCAAAATGCGCTTTGAAAGGCGACCCAAAGCAGGCCCACAGCAGCACAAAGGGGCATATCCAAGCAAAAGTTCGAAGATTCATACCACGAAGATACATCTATGCAGTTAAATCCGCCAAGCCATATTTTTTCCTATTTTATTTTTTTGGGCGGTAGCCGGGCTTTCAGGGCTTGTCCGCGGTTGCCGGAAGGCTGTCCCAGCGGGCTTGCGGTGGCTCCTAAAGTCGCCTCCGCGCCACGCGGGCCAGGCTCCGCCAACCTTGCGGGCAAGCCTCTTCAATCCCTACCGCAAGCGCCTCGATAGAAAACCATTATCTTCCTTTAGGCCAGCCCAAAAAGAACAATCCCATCGAAATGCTCCATATATAGGTTAAGGGGGGCTGTACGGCCACATTGGGCAAAGGATACACCAACAAGCCAAGGCCAGACAGAACTACACATGAGGCAAAAAACCTTGATGCCCATGAAGGCCCCGTAACCGAAGCTAAGGACAAGGCCGTACTGCTTAAAAGTAAACCCAATAAAAACCATTCATTTTTGGCCGCGGGCAAGACCCATCTCAACCAATCCAGATGAAACCAAGCAGGAACAATAGGCAAGGTAATGCGAAACACCCAAGAGGTCAATTCTTGGAAAAATCGAGTCGTCATACCGAGGCTAAACGGTCATTATTTCCTTTTCCTTGCGCTGACACAAATCCTCCACCTTGATGGTGAATTCGTCGATCATTTTTTGCACCCGAGCCTCTAAATCCTTGGCCACATCTTCTGCCAACCCTTCTTTGACCAATTTTTTAAATCCTTCATTGGCATCCCGACGGGCATTGCGCAAACTTACTTTGGCATTTTCAGCTTCGGCTTTAGCCATTTTAACCATATCCTTCCTACGCTCCTCTGTCAATGGTGGCACGTGGATTCGAATCATTTCTCCGTCGTTCTGAGGGTTAAGGTTTAGGTTGCTATTGATAATGGCACGTTCTATGTCTTGCAGCATTTTCTTTTCCCAAGGCTGAACCGTTAACGTACGGCCATCGGGAGTGTTCACGTTGGCCACCTGTTGCAGGGGCACATTGGAACCGTAATATTCAACATATACCGAATCCAACATGGCAGGGTTGGCTTTTCCGGTTCTAATCTTCAACAATTCATCCTCAAGGTGAGAAATTGCTTTATCCATGTTCCCACGGCAACGTTGCATAATGGCATCAGTACTCATCTTTTCAAGTTTTTTTGGGTATGGGAATTAATTTTTTGCACAGGTTTCTGAAGGCAAAGCTCCGCACATACTGCAGGGCTGACCTTCCTTATTTAAAAACGGACTTTGACTTGCACAGGTTCCTGAAAACTTTCCGTCCTTTTTCACTAAAATTTTAATTGCAATCCCGGCAAAAGCCAAGGCTAGCAAACCAATTACTAAAAGCATTAAAGTCCAGTTCATATACCGATGCTATCTTTGTTCTATTGCAAAGGTAAAAAACACATGGATTCTACACTGCTTGCTTTTGGCCGTTTATTAAAGATTATGGATGAATTGCGGGAGCAATGCCCCTGGGATCAAAAACAAACCATGCAGTCCTTACGGACGTTGAGCATTGAAGAACTGTATGAATTGTCGGATGCCATTCTTACGGAATCTCCAGACGATATTCGCAAGGAACTTGGAGACTTATTCTTACACTTGGTCTTTTACGCCCGAATTGGTCGAGAAAAAAATTGGTTCACCTTGGACCAAGTTTTGAACGGTATTTGCGACAAACTCATACAACGGCATCCTCATATTTATGGTGATGTTCAGGTTCAAAACGATCAAGAGGTAAAGAGGAACTGGGAACAAATCAAACTTCGTGAAGGCAACACTTCGGTATTGGGTGGAGTACCTGCCGGATTGCCTGCTTTGGTAAAGTGTTGGAGATTGCAGGAAAAAGCGGCTGGAGTTGGATTCGATTGGGAAAAACCCGAACAGGTTTGGGAAAAGGTTAAGGAAGAGCTGCATGAATTTGAGGAAGCCCGAGCCAATCAAGATTTAGACAATCAAGAAGAAGAAATGGGGGATATGCTGTTCGCCTTGGTTAATTATGCCCGGCTTTCGGGCATCAATCCGGAAGATGCTCTAGAACGAACGAACAGAAAATTCATTCATCGGGTACAGGGCATTGAATCTTGGCTGCGACACTATGGGCAAACATGGGGTCAAGTGGATATATCAATAACAGAAGGATATTATCAGCGAATTAAGCGGGGAGAATTTCCTCCGGAAACGAAGGAATAAGTAAGAGTTTAGACATCAATACAGTCTGCCAACCCCTGATTGTAGGTCATTTTGCCCTGCGCTTTCAAGGGAGAATTTCCCTTTCGGGTTTTCGGTTTTAGCCAATAGGAATTTCCTGAAGGTTGCGCTTTGGCTTACCCAAAAAAAGGTTGCCTCGAGCCCTTCGGGTCTCCGAACTTTTCCACCATTAAACGGATTCTTGAAATTCGCTTTAACCTCCTTTCCTTCCTCCTCTTCCTCTCCTGAAATGGATGAATTTGCCAGTTCATCCCGTCTCATTCCCATGCTCCCGCCTCCTGTACCAGCAAAGTTGCCTTTGCATGATTCAGAAAGCTTTTCTGAGACTCCCCAAGGCGAACCTGGTTTCACTTTTCAGCGCCACCAAATTCCCGTAGTTCACTCCAAAAAGTTCCCTAACTGTTCTTCGCCACCCCAAATACGTGACGAACCTTACCTTTTTAACGTTTCATCGATGAACTACGAATTTACGCGAGGATTTTCAAAATGTCAAGGTGAAATACCATTTTTGGGCTGTAAGAACAACCCATTTGAGGTAGATAACCATTTGAATAGATTGCTGTGCAATGGTTTTAGGGAGATTAAACATTTTGAAAAAAAAAATTCTTTTGTAGCCCAAGGGCCATTTTAAAGACTGGCATTACTTTACCAACCCAAACAAACCTGTACAGCGCGCTGCCAACGTTGGCGCTCTTGAACGCGTCGCTCTGGCTTGTTCGGCAGGAAAACAGCATTGGCCTCGGCCACATGGGCATGGTTCAAATCCCACAAACCAAATCCATAACCGGCCATTACTGCCGCTCCCCAGGCGGTAGATTCAGCAATGGGACTTCGGAGCACCCGAATGCCTGCCAAATCCGCCTGATTTTGCATCAGCACATTGGAAGCAGAAGCTCCTCCATCCACCCAGACCTCTGCAATTGGGAATCCAGAACAGCGTTGCATGCATTCGAACACATCTGCAGTCTGATGAGCAATAGCATCAAAGGCGGAACGTACCAATTCAGCTTTCCCTGAACCCGAATTTAATCCCAGCCAAGTTCCTCTGGCTCTTGGCGACCAATGTGGGGCTCCCAAACCATTGAACGCCGGAACCAAAATGACTCCACCGCTTGAATCGACAGATTCTGCCAAGGCATTTAATCCCTGCATAGAATCGGCCAAGTGTAGGTTTTCACTGAGCCAATTTAATAGAGCTCCGGCCATAAAAATGCTGCCCTCTAAGGCAAATTCTTTTCCGTTTGAGGTATGCCAGGCGAGTGTACTGAGCAATTCTGGTCCGGATTCCGGACGGGTTTTCCCGGCATGTTGCATAATAAAACAACCCGTTCCGTAGGTGTTTTTGGTTGCGCCGGGCTGCAGACAGCCCTGGCCGAGCAAGGAAGCTTGTTGGTCGCCTAGTACTCCAGTTAGAGGGATTTCATGCATTCCGGGGAGTTTAATGTGACCAAATTGGGCATCGCTGGGTAAAATTTGTGGCAATAGCCCCGAATTGATATTCCAATATTCAAGCAATTGCGGGTCCCAAATTCCCTCTTCTAGATGATACAATGAAGTCCTAGACGCGTTGCTGGCTTCGGTAACGTGTTTTTCCAACAGATGAAACATTAACCAGCTATCTATGGTTCCCATAGCGAGCTGGCCTTGCTCAGCGGCGGCAGCGACCTCTTCATTGTTTTGAAGCAGCCAAGCCATTTTACCTGCACTGAAATAGGGGTCTAAGCCCAGGCCGGTTCTAGATCTGACCTCGGATTCAAGGCCGGCGGCTTTCATGGCTTCGCAGGTATCTGTGGTTCGGCGGTCTTGCCATACAATGGCTGGGGCCAAAGCTCTACCGGTTCGTTTATCCCAAGCCACAACTGTTTCTCGTTGATTGGTAAGGCCTGCACAAACTACATTTAACTTGTTTTTCCGAGCATAGGTCAACACCTGCTCTATGCATTCATAGGCTGCTTGCCAAATCAATCCCGGCGATTGCTCTACCCATCCATTGTGAGGGAAGTCTAAGGGGACGGCCCTTCGGGCCTCAGAAAAAAGATTCCCATCTGTTCCAAACAGAAGAGCTCGAACCGAAGAGGTGCCGGCGTCTAGGCTTAAAATAGAAGTGCGCATAGGGTTGCAAGATACGGGGTTTTCGAAGCAGAGGGATTTTTACACGAGGATTGCGCCCCGATTGCAGCGGCAGGCATGCCTTGCTTTGGCGTATTGGGGCGGGTAAGGCCGGGCGACCTTGGGAGCCACGGCCCTGCCCTGCCCCAAAGCCAAAGCAAGGTATGACTACAGCGGAAAGCGGATAAGGCGCCCAAAACCTCAAGAAAAAGCCAAAGTGAATTACTACCTTCGTAGTTCAACCTATTTGCAAGAAACCGAACATGAGTGAACTAGAGGCTAACCTTCGATTGCTGCAGGAAAAATATCAAGCTAGCGGGCAAGATATGAATAGCTATCTGCAAGGATTGATGCATTCAAACTACTTGACTTACTGGGATTACATCCATTTGGATACTTTATTGACCTTGCAAAAGCCCAAGACGTCTTTTCCCGATGAGCAGATTTTTATTTTGTATCATCAAATCACCGAATTGTACTTTAAGCTGAGCCTAAACGAGTTGGAGCAACTTCCGGCTCGGGGAGGAGATGCTGATTTTTTATTGCAACGGATTAAGCGGTTGACTGCTTATTTTTCAGCGCTAACGCATTCCTTTCAAATCATGATTGAAGGGATGGAGCCGGAACAATTTCTGCAATTTAGAATGGCATTGCTGCCGGCATCCGGATTTCAATCTGCTCAATACCGAATGATTGAATTGAGAGCTACGCCCTTGCACAACTTAGTTCAATTTGAATTGAGGTCTCAAATTTCAGCAGATGCACCGGTGCAAGAGCTGCTTCACAACATTTACTGGGGTCGGGGAGCGGCCGAGTTGTCCAGCGGAAATAAGACATTGACTTTGAGGCAGTTTGAGGAGAAGTATGGAGCCGAGTTCTTGAAATTGGGTGAGGAGATTAAAGGGAAAACCCTATATGAAATGTATTTGGATTTGCCTGAGTCGGATCGGCAACGGCCGGAAATCATTGAGGCCATGCGCACCTTTGATCGGCAAGTGAATATAGATTGGCCGTTGATGCATTACAAATCGGCGGTTCGGTATTTGAAGCGTGATCCGGAGGACATTGCCGCCACGGGTGGGACCAATTGGCAGAAATATTTGCCGCCTAAGAATCAATTCCGAATCTTTTTTCCAGAATTGTGGAGTATTGAAGAGCGAGAAACATGGGGACGGGCAAATTAAAATCAACGTTTACGTGCAGTTTGGTGCCTATATTAAGTTTGGCATTGGGTCTTCTACTCTCGTGCGGGGAAGGGGGTGCACCCGAGGATTTATCGGCTACCGATTCTTTGGCGGGGATTGAACTGGCGGACTCAGCCTATGGCATGGATGTGACGGGCCTAGAAGAACAAACCTATACCATTGCTTCAGGTCAGAGTTTGTCGGGTATTTTCGGGCAATTGGGTGTTCCTGATTCTTCGGCGCGTCAACTAATCTCACAGGCCGATACGTTGATGGACTTGAGGCGTTTAAGGGCTGGGCACAGCTATCGGGTGTTTTGTCGGTCGGGCCCTGAGGGGAAGCCCGTGTGTATGGTATATGAGCCGACTCCAAGGTCGTATTTGGTGTTTCGTTGGAGCGATTCGCGTCCTGAAGTATATAAGGGGGAAAAATCCATGCGTTTGGTTCAGAAAACAGCTGCGGGGATAATTACCCAATCCTTGTATCAAACTGTTGTAGATCAAGGATTAAATCCGGTATTGTGTTATCGTTTGGACGACATTTTCAAATGGTCGGTTGACTTCTTTGCATTAGCCAAGGGAGACCGATTTCGTGTGGTATATGAAGAGTGGATGGCCGATTCCATTTCGTTGGGGATTGAGCGAATTGTGGCGGCCTCGTTTTTGCATCGGGGGAAAGAGCAGTTTGCGTATCGGTTTGAACAGGCGGGTCAGGTTGGCTTTTATGATGCCTTGGGGCAAAGCATGAAAACGCGGTTTTTAAAAGCGCCATTGGAGTATAGCCGGATTTCCTCGAAATTCTCGAAAAACCGAATGCATCCTGTATTGAAACGGGTTAAGCCTCACCTAGGTACGGATTACGCTGCTCCGCATGGTACTCCCATAGTAACCGTAGCAGATGGTGTAGTATCAGAAGCGCGGTTTGCGCGCGGCAATGGAAATTATGTTAAAGTGAAGCACGATGGGACGTACACCACACAGTATTTGCATATGAGTCGGTTTGCCCCGGGCATTCGCTCTGGAATGCGTGTGCGCCAGGGCCAGGTGATTGGTTTTGTGGGAAGTACCGGATTGGCCACGGGGCCGCACTTGTGTTATCGGTTTTGGAAAAACGGGAAACAAGTAGATCCATTTCGGGAACAACCTCAGGCGACAGTGCCCTTGGATTCGAGGCATATGGGGGCGTTCAAAGCTGGAGTTGATACCCTTTCTCCCAAATTGCTATCTGTATCTTTTCATGAAAACTTGGTGCGCGAAGCCAGCCAAACCGTTCAATTGTTTATTCCTTAAAAAATGTTGACATCAAGGACGTTACGGCTAGTTTCATTGGTGTCGGGTTTGGCCTTGGGGGGATTGGTTTTGATTCAGGTATTCTGGGTTCAAAAGGCGTATCGATTTACCAACGAACAGTTCCAAAATCGAGTCACCTTAAGCTTGATTTCTGTGGCATCTCAAGTTTATCGATACAACAGCGACACCACTTCGGTTCGGGAAGCGGTAACCCCTTTGGGTGATGAAGATTTTTTGGTGAGTTTAAATGGCACTGTTCCTCCTGATTTTTTATTGAATTTATTGGTGGCTGAATTTCGTAAGCAATCTATTTTACAAGATTTTCAGGTGGGGATGTACGATTGTTTTGCTGACAGCATGGTTTGGCGGACCTACAGTACGAAATTGGGTCCTTTATTTTCTGGGAAGCCGCCAGGGGATGCCCTATTAAAAAAACTGCCTTCTTATACCTTTAGTGGAGACAGCCATATGATGGTCGTCCATTTTCCAGGAAAGCGAAGTTTTATTGCCCGAGAGCTTCGCGTGCTTTCGGCCAGCACTCTTGGCGTGATGGTCATTATGGGAGTATTCATATTTGTTGTGGTCATCGTGTTTCGCGAGAAGCGGCTTTCTGCTATGAGGCAGGATTTCATCAACAACATGACGCATGAATTTAAAACTCCTATTTCTACCCTGTTGGTGGCTGCTGAGGCGTTGAAAAAGCAAGTTCCGACCGATGATGGTACGCGAGTCCAGAGGTATGCGCAAATCATTCAAGATGAATCCATGCGTCTTAAAACGCATGTGGAGCAAATTTTAAAAATTGCCATGGTTGAATCGGCAAGGAACAATATTGAAAAACAGGAAATTGCAGTAGGTAAAATGCTTCAATTGGTGGTTGAACAATTCAAATCTCGTTTGGAGCAAAGTCAAGCCCAATTTGAAGTCAATATTGATTTGCCAGAAGGACTTCGGATGATGGGGGACGAAAATCACTTAAGCAATGCCATTTTCAATTTATTGGATAATGCCTTGAAATATGGAGGCGAGGGCGTTCGCATAGGTCTTCATGCCGAAGTGAAATCAGGCCGGTTGATTTTAGCTGTAACTGACACAGGCCCAGGCATACCAAAGGCCGTTCAAGGGATGATCTTTGAAAAATTTTACCGGGTTTCAACAGGCAACCGGCACGATATAAAAGGCTTTGGACTTGGCCTAAGTTATGTAAAACAAATTGTGCATTTGCACAAGGGCCGGATTGAGCTGCGCAGCAAAGAGGGTGAGGGCGCTGTCTTTACATTAAAACTTAATTTATTGCTACCATGAGTAATCAATTGCGACTGTTGTATGTAGAGGATGATTCAGCCTTGGGGCTTATCTTAAGTGAGCAGCTTAGTGATCAGGCAGGTTGGAATGTAGATTGGATTTCAAATGGAAAGGAGGCCGCGATTGCCGCGGAGGAAAAAACCTATGATATCGCTGTGTTGGATGTAATGCTGCCAGGAATGGATGGGTTTAGTCTGGCGAAATTGTTGCGTGAAAGTAAGCCTCAAATGCCCATTTTATTTTTAACCGCCAGAGACGGACAACAAGATGTATTGCAAGGTTTGAGTCAAGGTGATGATTATATGTCTAAGCCATTTTCCACCGAAGAGTTGCTGCTAAGAATTAGGAACTTAGCTAAGCGCAGCTTGTCGGACGGGCCCAAGTCCGAGGAAAAAACATTTCACATTGGAAAATACGAATACAACCACAAGAACTTTCTGTTGGTATTTGATGGAAAAGAAGAGCGGCGGCTCACAGAACGAGAGGGGAAGCTGCTGAATTATTTTTGCCAACAAGGTTCAACTGTAATTCGCAGAGAGGATTTACTTCAGGCCGTATGGGGAAAAACAGATTATTTCACAGGACGTTCCATGGATGTATTTATTTCAAAATTGCGGAAATATTTGTCGGCGGATTCCCGTATAAAAATACAGGTTGTGCATGGCATAGGATTTGAGTTTATTCGACCTTAATAGGCTTACATTTTCTCTCTAGATTTAATGATAGCCCTAATCGGGTGGTTCCCCATGGTATTTTGGGGATGCGGTAGGTGTGAGAGGAATCAGGGATTGGATTTTAGCCGTTCAATTAGGCTAAAGCAGGAAGGTGATGGGTAGAATTTGGGAAGTGCCTAAGCCCTTTTTATTAAATAGATTTTGGTCCTATTCGTTTCTGCTAAATATTGGAGTTGGCGTTTTGGTAAACCAAAAATCGGTTGGGCCAAATCCGGATAAATAAAATTAAAAATCATTAGGTTTTTGGTAATTTTACACTCTGAAACACATTACTATGTCTGAAAATAGACCCCTTACTGCTGAAGAAAAACGTGAAAAGCTCAAGCAATTGCTCAAGCAAAAGGCTGCCCAAGCGGAAGTGGCCAAAACTACGGCTGTTTCAAATCCGGGAAAGGGCGCAGTGGATACCTCTAAGTTCGCTGATGTCAATCAATTTCCTGAGGTTCAGGCCTTGGCTGCTCAATTTCATACCCTTCAATCCTTGCAGGTTGAGAATCCATATTTTAGGGTTAATGAGGTCATTGTTAACAATAAGACACAGATTGGCGGTCGAGAGTTGTTGAGTTGGTCATCGTACAATTACATTGGATTGTCGGGTGATGAGCGGGTTTCTAATGCTGCAAAAGATGCGGTAGATCAATATGGCACCTCGGTTTCTGCTAGTCGGATTGCCACGGGAGAAAAGCCTCTTCATGGAGAATTGGAGAAGGCCTTAGCCGAGTTGATAGGTGTTGAAGACGCTATTACCTTGGTGAGTGGACATGCCACCAATGTGACCGTTATTGGTCATTTGATGCGTCCCGGAAAGGATTTGATTGTGTATGATGATTTATCGCACAACTGCATCATTGAAGGCGCTGTTTTATCGGGAGCGCGTCGCATTGCCTTTCCTCATGAGAATTATGAGGCGTTGGATCAAATTTTGACTGACAACCGAGCTGATTATGAGCGGGTTTTAGTGGCCATTGAAGGGGTGTATAGCATGGATGGCGATATTGCAGATGTGCCAAAATTTATTGAAATAAAGAAAAAACACAATGCTTTATTGTTGGTGGATGAGGCTCACTCTATGGGCGTCATTGGTCCGAACGGCCTAGGGGTTCGAGATTATTTTAATTTAAACCCACACGATGTGGATTTATGGATGGGTACCTTCAGCAAGAGTTTTGCTTCTTGTGGTGGATATATTGCCGGAAGGAAAGCCTTGGTTGATTATTTAAAATACAATACACCCGGGTTTGTTTACTCGGTGGGAATTAGCCCTGCGAATGCCGCCGCCGCTTTAGCAAGTACTCGGATAATGATGACCGAGCCTTGGAGGGCTCAAAAATGTCAGGCCAATGCGGCCTCCTTTTTGTCACAAGCCAAGGCCCATGGCTTAGATACAGGGCCGAGTAAAGATACGGCAGTGGTTCCTATCATTACCGGAAATTCTGCTCACGCTTTGTTGTTGGCGGATGCTTTGTTTAAAGAGGGGATTAATGTCCAGCCTATATTATATCCTGCGGTTCCAGAGGAGGCTGCGCGATTGCGTTTCTTTATAACCTCAGACCATACCGAATCGGATATTTCATTTACCATTGAAAAAACAGCCAAGTACTTGGAGCGTATTCGTAAAGACTACGGAAATTTAAGTTTTCCGAAAGTTCCAATGGGTTAATTGGTTTGGTGGGCTTTCCCAATCATGAGCCGCCTGCGGTAGTTGCAACAGGTTAATTGGTTAAATCTTCTCCGCTAATTATGGCAGAATCGCTCAGAATATCCGTTATTATTGCGACTTATAACAGGGAAAAGTACATTGCTAGGGCCTTGGAAGGGTTGCGGTGTCAAACCCTTGACTTTTCAGAATATGAGGTGCTTGTAATTGACAACAACTGCAGCGATTCAACGATGGATGTAGTTGAAATGTTTGGCAAGGCGCATCCAGAGTTTCCTTTACGAACCATGTTGGAGTCTAAGCAAGGCTTGTCTCATGGGCGAAATCGAGGTGTTAATGAATCAAGGGCTTCCATTCTTACCTTTTTGGATGATGATGCGGTTGCTCCACCGGATTTCTTATTTAAAGCGGTTGGTTATTTGGATGCGAGGCCCGAACTAATGGCCATTGGCGGAAAAATTATTCCTGAATTTGTAGATGGCAAGCCGGATTGGTACACTCGTTATTATTGGGGAGTGACGGGTCAATTTGATGCAGGTGAAACGCCTGGAGCAATGTTGGAATGGGGTAAATTTCCCTGCGGCAGCAACATGACGTTTCGCCGGGAATTTTTCAATCAATTTGGGCTGTTCAATCCAAATCTTGGACGGAAGGGTGCTATTTTACTTGCTGGGGAGGAAAAAGAATTGTTTGGCCGAGTTAAGGGAGAAGCAAGGCGTTCCGTCTGGTATTATCCAGACTTAAGCGTTCGGCATTTGGTGGACAATCAAAAATTAAATCCGCACTATTTAAAAAAATTTTGCATTGGATTTGCCTTGGGGGAGCGATTGGAAGTGGCCGAATCAACTTGGCCTATTCGTGCCAAACGGTATATGGAGTTCTCTGCAAAAAGCCTTGGAACCTTGATTTTAGCCTTGGGCTTTCTACTTCGCGGGGAGGCTCAAAAGGCAAGTATGATTGTCCGGTTTGGAGCTTGGATTTTTGAAGGATTGTGGTTCCGGTCTATGCCCAAACCCTGAATTAACATGTGGGCCTAAACTGGATTAATATGTATTTTTGATCTATGAACGTTGAAATAACCCCGTCTTTGCTGTCGCACTTAGCCCATTTAAGTCGGCTGGAATTTGAAGAACAAGAAATCCCACAAGTTCAAGCGGATTTAACACGTATTCTTGGTTTTATCGATGCTCTTTCGGGCGTTGAAACTGATGGTGTTGAGCCATTGGTTCACCTATCTGACAGGGTTTTTGTTTTAACTCCTGAGCAGGCTGAACAGCCGCGGGCGGATC
This sequence comes from Bacteroidota bacterium, assembly GCA_027621385.1. GTDB lineage: Bacteria > Bacteroidota > Bacteroidia > CAIKAF01 > CAIKAF01 > CAIKAF01. Next base: position 31,964 of record JAQCBQ010000001.1, read on the forward strand.
AAGTATTAGGGGCGTTGGTTTTGAGCCATGAAGATGCCCTTCAGAATGCCCCTCAGCGCGATAGCGACTACTTTAGGGTTCCGAAGGTGTTGAAAGGGAAAAAATGAGTTCTTTGCGCATTGTCTGGCATCAGCAGGCTCCCATTTGGGAGCAGCCGGAACAAAATTTAGCGCAATTGGAATTGGCGGCTCCGCCCGATGAAACCTGCGATGTTTGGATTCTTCCAGAAATGTTTGCTTCTGGTTTTAGCATGAATCCTGCTGTGGCAGAAAGTGGTGAAATGGCCTTGACATGGATGAAGCATCTGGCTAAAAGCCGTGGATATGTTGTAGCGGGAAGCCTTGCTTTCTTAATAGGCAACAAAGCGGTTAATCGATTTTTTTGGGTAGAGCCTCAGGGCAAGATTGTCTTTTATGATAAACGGAATCTCTTTTCTTTTGCAAAAGAGGACGCCCACTATAGTCCTGGAAATGAAAGGGTAATGGTCCGTTATAAGGGTTGGAATATTGGTCTTTTTGTTTGTTATGATTTGAGATTTGGGGTATGGATGTATCGAAGACCGAAGTTTAATTACGATTTAGCATTGGTTGTGGCCAACTGGCCAGAACGACGAAGCCGGGCATGGAAAACGTTGTTGGCTGCTCGCGCCATTGAAAATCAAAGTTATATTTTAGGAGTAAATAGATCGGGCAAAGATGGACAGGGCGTTTTGTATAGCGGGGATAGTCAATTGATGGGGCCCCTTGGAGAAATTATAACGTCGCATCCACCATTTGCAGTGGGGAACAAAAGTGCCGAGTTGAATTTAAAGCACCTTATATCGGTCCGAGAACGGTTTCCTTTTTGGACTGGTGGGATTGATGACTGCGTTGTCTAAATTCCTCCTATAGAAAAGGGTAATATAATTTTGTATATAACGTTAAGATGTTGTAAAGATTGCTGTTTTCATGAATAAAAGAGGGTGTTTTCAAACCTTCATTGTTGATGCTTTGATGGAAAATGAGACGCAAACGATGGAAAAGCGCCTTAATTTTACATTCATGCGTTTGGTCTGTCGATTTATTGTGTTCACAATTCTCATGTTCATTGGAACTGGGCAGCTGATGTTTGGGCAAAGCCGAAGTACCCTTGAGAAGAAAAAAAAGAAGATCGAGCGTGATATTAAGTATACACAAACTTTGATTCAACAAACAAGGCAGAAGCAAAGCAGCAGTGTTGATGCCTTGCAAAAGATTTCGGCTGGTATTGAGGCTCGCGAGCAATTGGTGCTGACATTAGGTGCCGAGATTTCTGTTTTGGACAGCTCTTTGGAGTCGGGGCGTAGAGAGTCTCAACGTTTGCTGCAGTTGCTCGACAAGCAAAAATCAGCCTATGCGGGTATGGTACGTGCGGCGTTCATTCAGCGACGAAGGCAAACAGGACTAATACCACTCTTGTCGAGTCCAAACCCCGGAATTTTATTAAGGCGGAGGGAGTACATTGAGCGCATGGCCAAATTAAGGCAGCAAAAAGTGAGTTCAATTCGACAAACCAATACCCAACTTGTGTATCAATTGCAGCAATTGGATACGCTTAGGCAGCATAAAAATTTAGCTTTGAATGAGCAACAGATTCAAGCTCAGCAGTTGGAAGAAGAGCGTCAAAGAAAGGAGGCGCTACTAAACCAATTGAAAGGAAAGGAAAAAGAACTTTTAAAACGGCTTAGCCGGAAACAGGGAGAAGCAGGGGCTCTAGCGCGGAAAATCGAGGGGATTATTGCAGCGGAATTGAGAGCTGCCAAATTACGAGAGGAAAAGGCGGCGAGGGAAAAAGCGAAAGCAGCAAAGGCTGGAGGCAGTAAAGCACCTGTTCCTGCTACGCCTGAATCGGTAGCCTTGGGAAACGACTTTTCATCCAATCGGGGGAAGTTGCCATGGCCGGTAAAATATGGTATTGTAACTGGAAAGTTTGGAACCCAGCCGCATCCGGTTTTTCAGCATGTTACCATTCAACGCGATGGAGTTGATATTAGTACTCAAGGGGGAGAAAAAGCATTGGCTGTGTTTCGAGGTGAGGTTTCGGCAGTATTTACTTTGGAAGGGTATCAAAATGTGGTCATTGTAAGGCATGGGACATACCTTACGGTTTATGGCAATCTGGATCAGGTAATAGTGAAAAAAGGCCAAAACATAAAAACGGGAGATCCTATAGGGACTGTTTACATGGATGAGGAAGAAGGAAAAGCGGCGTTACATTTTAGAGTAATGAACGGACAAATTGCTGAAAACCCACAATCCTGGATACTAAAACGATAAATTATGCAGTCATTGGAACAACGTCTACAGGCGCTCAACGATTTAGACCTAGTCCGGTTCGCTTTAAAATACAGAAAGACCATGCCGGAGGAGCATGCAGCCATACTTGAAGAAGTGATAAAAGATCGCATTAGTCCGGACCGATGGAGTCGCTTGTGCGAAGAGTTGGCCAGAGACAGTAGCTTTCAGGCGGAATTAAAAAAGGCGGCCTCGGCCCGTTTGCAAGACCGGGAAGGAAAAAAAACGAATCAATGGTGGTTGTATGTACTGGTAGGCTCAGCCATTTTGGCCCTGGCTGCGTATGTTCTTCAGCCCTATTTCAAGTAATTATTACTAGGGGATTCCCTGCTATTTACCTGAGTACATTAAGTTTTCCCAAATAATCGTACTCGGTTCTGCAGGGTGATATGTAAAATACCCGATAAGCAAATACATCTGATTCATAGGGTTCTGCATCTTTCCATGCATTCCATCCCTGCTTTGGATTCGTGCTTTCAAACACCAAATTTCCCCAGCGGTTAAACACCATAAACTGGTATTCTAAGTATCCAGGATCTACACCTCGAACATAATAGATTTCATTTAGTCCATCGCCATTGGGCGTAAAGGAATTGGCTAAAAAGAGTCCGTCGCGTCGGTTGGTATAGCGAACAAAAATGGTATCTCTATACACTTCGCCACAATATTGAACATTGACAGCATAATTTTCTTCTTGGAAGGCAAATGCCGTATCAGAAGTGGATCCATTCCACCACAGGTATTGAGCATCCGTTCCCAAATTGGGAATGAACAGGGGCGCAAGACCGCTGTCACAAACGGTTATATCGGGTCCTAAATTAATTTGCCCCGGTGTTAGTTGCTTGATAAAAATGGAGTCTGTAGTTGAGCCGCAGGCTCCATTCCATGTAACGAGATACCAGCCTCCGGTGGTTACTAAAATGGTATCTGCGGTTGATCCTGTATTCCAAACTAAAGGGCCTGTGGTTCCGTTTGTAGTTAAAAGTGCAGTATCTCCAGGACAAACCAAGGAATCATCTCTCATATTGAATTCTGCAGCTGTTCCTATTACGACAGTAAAGGTATCTCGAAGCGTTCCACAATCGTTGGAGACCTGCACCCAATATGTTCCTGAAGACTGAATTTCAATGGGATTGCTTACGGGTTGATTGTTGAGTTCATAGGTACAGGCAAAGCATGAAAAATCAAAACTCAACAGTGCAGTATCGCAGACAAGTCTGTCGGGGCCTAAAGAACCAGATGGTGGAGTGGAGCTACTCACCCATACCGTATCGCGGCTAACACCACATATCGAAGTTATGGTTACAAAATATTCACCTTCAAATTGAGGGCTGATGGATGAGGTTGTAGCGCCGGTGCTCCACTGGTAAGTGCAACCGGGACAAGAGGCATCAATGATGGGCGGAATGCCTCCGCAAATCAACCTGTCGCTGCCTAGATTTACGGGAGTAAACACATTTACCGATATGCTATCTCTGAATAGGCAGCCGTTAAGTCCAACAATATCTACGTAATAAATTCCGGGTTGATTGATTACCGTTTGAGGACCTTGGGTTCCGTTGCTCCAAACTTGGGGGACAGCGGCAGGTAAGCCGGTATTTAAAGTAATGTTTTGCCCTGAGGCACATAAGATGGTATCGGTTGGCAATACTCCTCCGAACGGTGCAGAAGGTATAATAATGACCATTCCAGTATCGCAACGGGAAAAGCAATAATCGTCGCAAACGGTAAAGAAGACAGTATCAGGTCCTGTTTGAGGAGCCAAGGAATTCATATTGAGGATGCCGTTGTTGATGGTAGCATTGACATTGGCTGAAGTGGAAAGAATTGTCACAATTAGATTCGGGTTATCGGCATCGGAAGAGCCCAGCAACACATCTGCCTGTAAATTTGTGAACATGGGGGTGCAGGGCGCCACAACCTGGAGGTCTTGGGTAATCGGTTTAAGATTACCGGGGAGGGTTTCGGAGATTTTAAAGGAGAAACCCATATCTACGTTCAGATTCAGGCCAATGGCTTGAGGGTTGCAGGCCATTCCGGCGGCATTGGGGTTGGCAATTCCACCCAAATATTGAAATCCCACTCCGATGTCGCGGCGAATAAAATAGATGACATTGTCAGGGGCCAGTTTAATTCCGGCACAAATGAGCGAATTGTTGGCTCCGGCGCTATACACTTGCATTGGCGCTAAGCCGGGATTGTTCAAATCATATTGGTAAATGCGACCGCCAGTAGCGTTGGAAGACCTAATTTTGCTGATGTACAACTTCGTTCCATCGGGGCTCCATTCAGCATCGTAATTGCCTTCAAAATTGGTGGCAGAGGCCCCAAAGACGGAGCTGGGCACCTGAGCAAGATTTGTAACCGTGCCATTGCCCAAGGCATAATCAGCCACTAAAACTGCATCGGTTTCACGTAGGGAAGTAATGGCCAGTTTTTGATTTACAACACTATGTCGGATTGAAGATGGTTCTCCTAAGGTGAACGGAATTTGAATGGCAGGCAGCGGAGTGATTCCTGTGGCGTCTATTCTCCAGCTGAGCAATGAATCTCCATTGGAATTGATGGCGTATAAGAAATACAGGTTTGAATTTTGGCCTTTAGCAATCTCGAATGCATCTGAAATAGAGGGGTGCAATACAAGGTCTTTAGACCCGTTGGGCACATCGCCAAGTGGAGCGGCAACTGTTCCGTTTCCGGGCAGGGAAACATCAACTTTAGCATACATTAAGGGGCCATATTGCCCTTGTAATACATTGTTTGGGGCGTAGAAGAAATAAAATTGATTGCAATTGCCAGGGTCTACGCTTACCTGACCATTGGAGGCGCAAGTGCTAAGTCCTGCCAAATTTCCATTGGGCATGGCCGTGTGCGTATTATCCCAAATGGTATTTCCATTGGTGTAGGCCAACAGTTGTCCGGAATTTGGATGGTTTATTACACCGTTTCCTTGATCGGCATAGGGTAGAGCATGTCCTGCTGCTACCGCCGGAAAATTATTGACTTGACTGAAATTGACGATTGGGTCGGCGTTCAAGCCGAGTAACCATCGGTGGTTGTGAAATTGGGCAACAGAACCTGAAATAAGGAAAATCAGAGCGGATATAACCGAAACAATATGGCGGTAGCTCATTATTAATCAGATAAAACAAGAGTAAAGGTACACCGCAAAAAGCAATACAGACGCATTTGGTATCTTTTTCCGCATCATAGACCTACAAAGGACGAATTATGCTGCGTTTTCTTTCAATTTTAAAGGAGGGAGCCTTCAATGAGGAGGCTTGCGGCAGGGATTGACGGAATTAGCCCGCAAGGGTGGCTGCGGCTGCTGACGCTGGGCGAGGAGGCGACGTGAGGAGCCACCGCAGCCCATCGGCAGCCCGCCCGGCAACCGCGGACTAATCCGGAAAGCCCGTTCGCCGCCCCAAAAAACTAAACCCCCCACCCCTTTTCGAATGCGGTTGAGGTTTAGCTAATGTGTAGCGTCTTGAGTTTAATTGGAAGAAACGGTGCAGGAGTCGCCTATTCCCGCGGCGTAATTCACGGCGTTGGTAACATGATTGTCCCAAAACGCGGGGTCGAGCGAGAATTGAGAGTCATTGGAGCATGAGTTGTACGAAGCAGCAGCTCCGGTGCACTCCAAACATTCGGTGGCAGTACAAGAGGCAAGGCTCAGGCCAACAATAGCGGAGAGAAAAACGAACTTTTTCATATAGAATCGAGGTTGATTTTATCGGAGTAGAACGACTTTGCCCATGAATTCCTGGTACTTTTTTAGCTCGTTCAAGAACATAATACGATAGGAATAGCTGCCTGGCAGGCATTCTGTGACTCCATCGGGTTGCAATCCTGTCCAAGGTTTATCGGGGCTTCCACCTTCGTAGACTTTATTCCCCCAGCGGTCATACACCAGCACCAACACGTTCACATTGTCGGTCAAGTTGGTGCCTTTCGGGAACCAAGTTTCGTTGAGGCCGTCGCCATCGGGAGTGAAAGAACTAGGAATCCACAGTTCTGAAATTCCTTCCACTTCCACCATGGTTCCGGTGCTATCTGAGCAGCCATATTGATTGGTCACCACCAATTGCACGGTATATTCTCCTACATCGGGGAAGGTCCAACTGGGGTCTGAGGCTCCGACGCCTCCAACACCATTAAAGGTCCAATTCCAAGCCACCACATCGGGGCTAGATTGGTCTGAAAAGTAGAAAATAGGGTTCCCGATGTTGGCTTTATTTGGGGTAAACGAAAAATCGGCAATGGGTAGGGGGCGGGCAAAGGCTGCGCTGTCAATGCGGATGCTGTCCACACATCCATCGGCGGTACTTACCTTTAAAAAGGCTCCATACACTCCTGGAGCGTTAAATACGACGTCGGGATTTTGTTGAGTAAATCCTCCTTTAGTATCAATGAACCAATTCCAGCTATTGATAATTCCACCGTTGCCTTGCGACAAATCCGTGAAGGTTAGATTGGCTGGAATGCAAGCTTCTGGTGGAACTACCGAGAAATTGGCTGTGGGTAAGGCGAACACCACCACCGACACATCGGCAGAATCGATGCAGCCGTTGGCATCGGTTCCGATGGCTCGGTAAGTTGTAGTTTGGGCAGGGGCGACTTCCAATGTAGTGCCTGTGGTAGCGCCGTTTGCGCCTGCCGGGTTCCAGGCGTAAGAAACACCTCCGGCGGCGGTCAGCACCACCGAATCTTGCAAGCAAATAGAAGGCGCAAGGGGAGTAATACTAACTTGGGCAGCAGGGTAAACGGTTACCAGAACTGTATCTGAGTTTACGCAGCCATTGGCGTTGGTGCCGGTCACGATGTATTGCGTGGTATTTATGGGGTCGGCAATGGGATTGGCCACGTTGGTGGCGCTTAGACCTGTAGAAGGAGTCCACTGGTATGTTGTAGCTCCACTGGCTGTTAGTTGCACGTCGGCTTCGGGGCAAATGAAGGGGGCCGAAGGAGTAATATCCACATTTGGAAGAGGATTTACCGTTACATTGATAATGCGTGTTGCTGTGCACAAGGTACTAGAGACGGTAACACTATATGCGGTAGTTTGAGTTGGAAAAGCAAGAGGATTAGGTATAGTAGTTCCACTTAGTGTGGCTCCAGGACTCCAGGAGTACGTAATGTTTTGGCCGGTGGTTCCAAGAGCCCAAATTTGAGCCGTATCGCCGATGCAAATGGCGGTATCGGGGCTTGTAGTGACAGGCATTGGGCCTACAGTTACAGTGACCGTATCTTGGAAAAACGAAGTGCCACAACTGGAATAGGGCAATTTAGCCAGATAAGAAGTTGTAGTTGTAGGACTAACGGTGAGTGTATTTCCGGTTCCCAACACCTGCCCCCCCATGGTCGTCCACTGAATAGGAGGAATATTGGTGGCGATGAAAACGGGAGCGAAAGGAACCGTAGATACTGTATAGGTATTGCCCGATGGGGTAAAGCGACGCCCGTCAG